>QGUX01000258.1 GCA_003242275.1 Pseudomonadota bacterium
GGAAAGTTTAAAAAAAGAAAGGTCGCGATGGTCCGGGGCAGCACCACTTCACCCTGCGGCTCGCCATACCCGATGGCATTGAGCGGGCGCTCGCGGCAGATCTGGTTGGTCAGTCGCGCCCAGGTGCTCCACGGAAACTGGTCGATGGCGGGCATGCCGGGCGCCAGCGGCAGCAGGTAATTGCGCATGTCCAGGCGCGAGATGTCCGGGACGCACGCGCGCGCGACCTGCCGGCTGCGCGCCCGCAGGTCGAACTCGTTCGGCGGTTGCTCGGCGACGAACACGCCCGCGCCGGGCCGCGTGACGAAGTAGCCCTCGGCGACGAGCTGCTGGTAGGCCTCGACGGCCGTCGTGCGCGACACGCCGCACTCGGCCGCGAGCTGCCGCGACGAGGCCACGCGCCGGCCGCCGGGAATGCGCCCATCCGCGATCGCACTGCGGAAGAACTGCGCGATCTGGTCCTGCAGCGAGACGTCCGAGTTTCGGTCGAGCGCGAGACTGCTCCACAGCGGATGCACGCTGGGCCGGGCCATCTGGATCCCCCTCCGTACCCCCTGCCTTTTTCCTGTCGATTCCGCACCACAATGCCAGCAGCCAAAGCCGGCAGGCAACCCGGCGCCGCCGCGGCAGGCGCTTTGGGATATGTTTGGCCCCAAGGTGGACCGGGGGGTGCAGCGCATGCAGGGGGAGAGGCCGACCTGTGGCCCGTACGTGCTGGCGGTATTGCTGCTGGCCTACACCCTGAATTCCTTCGACCGCTCCATCCTGTCGCTGCTGCTCGAACCCATCGGCCGGGAATTCGGCGCCAGCGACACCCAGCTCGGCCTGCTCAGCGGCCTGGCCTTCGGCCTCTTCTACTCCACGCTGGCCATTCCCGTGGCGACGCTGGCCGACCGCTGGAGCCGCCGCAACGTGCTGGTGCTGTCGATCGGCACCTGGAGCGTGATGACCTGCCTCAGCGGGCTGGCCGGGAGCTTCGCGCTGCTGTTGCTGGCCCGCATCGGCGTGGCCGCCGGGCAGTCGGGCAACAACCCGGCCTCGCACTCCTTGCTGGCCAGTTATTTCCCGGCCGGGAAGCGGGCGACGGCGCTGGGCATCGTGGCGCTGGGCGCCCCGGCCGGGGCCATGCTGGCCGGGGCCTTCGGCGGCTGGGGCAGCGAGGTGCTGGGCTGGCGGGCCACCATCATCGTCGCGGGACTGCCCGGGCTGCTGCTGGCGCCGCTGCTGCTGTTCACCGTCCGTGAGGCGCCGCTGCCGCGCGCCGCGGATGCCAGCGCCAGTGCGCCACCGCTGCGCCAGGCATTCGCCTCGCTGTGGTCGATGCCCGCCTTCCGCCACCTGTGCGCGGCCAGCGCGCTGCACTCGCTCAGCATGTACGCGGCATCGAGCTTCAATCCGGCGTACCTGACCCGTTCGCATGGCTGGGACGGCATCCTGATCGGCCAGCTCACCATGTTCTCGGGATTCGCCGGCCTCGCCGGCTCCCTGCTGGGCGGGCTGGTCACGGACCGGCTGGCCGCCTGGCGCAACGACGCACGCTGGCAACTCTGGGTGCCCGCGGTGGCGACGCTGGCCGTTGCGCCGGTGCAGGTGCTGGCCTACCTCGGCGCCGGCCCGGCCATGGTCGCGGCCCTGCTCGCCTCGAGCCTGCTGAGCCTGGTGTTCTTCGGGCCCTCGTACGCCACGGCCCAGTCGCTGGCCGCGCCGCGCACGCGCGCGCTGGCCGCCTCGCTGGTGCTGTTCTCCAAGGCGCTGATCGGCATGGGGCTGGGACCGGTGCTGGTGGGCAGCGCCAGCGACCTGCTGGCGCCGGTGGCCGGGGCGCATTCACTGCGGCTGGGCCTGCTGCTGGTGCCCGCGTTCAACATCTGGGCGGCGGTGCACTTCTTCCGCGCCGCGGCGCATTTCCGCGCCGACCTGCGCCGCCCGGAAGCACGGGAGGATCCCGATCCGGGCCTGGCGCGGCAGGCACCCGCCGGCGGCTAGAAGGTGTCGCGGCAGAAACAGATCGGCTGCAGCGCATCGTCCAGCGCGCCATTGCGCGTGCCACGCACGCCCAGGATCCAGGTAGTCAGTTCGTCCCGCCCACCGTCATCGCGTCGATGCGCAGCGTGGGCTGGCCCACGCCCACGGGCACGCTCTGGCCTTCCTTGCCGCAGGTGCCCACGCCGTCGTCGAGCTTGAGGTCGTTGCCCACCATCGACACGCGCGTGAGCACGTCCGGGCCATTGCCGATCAGCGTGGCGCCCTTGATGGGACGGGTGACCCTGCCGTTCTCGATCAGGTAGGCCTCGCTGGCGGAGAACACGAACTTGCCCGAGGTGATGTCCACCTGGCCGCCACCGAAGTTCACCGCGTAGATGCCCTTGTCCACCGAGGCGATGATCTCGCCCGGGTCGTGAGGTCCGGGGCGCATGTAGGTGTTGGTCATGCGCGGCAGGGTCATGTGCGCGAAGGATTCGCGCCGGCCGTTGCCGGTGGAGCGCGTGCCCATCAGCCGCGCGTTGTGCGTGTCCTGCAGGTAGCCCCTGAGGATGCCGTTCTCGATCAGCACCGTGCACTGCGTGGGCGTGCCCTCGTCGTCGATGTTGAGCGAGCCGCGGCGCGCGGACAGCGTGCCGTCGTCGACCACCGTGCACCACTCGCTGGCCACGCGCTCGCCGATGCGGTTGCTGAAGGCCGAGGTGCCCTTGCGGTTGAAGTCGCCCTCCAGGCCATGGCCGATGGCCTCGTGCAGCAGGATGCCGGGCCAGCCCGGCGCCAGCACCACGGGCATCTGCCCGGCGGGCGCGGGCACGGCCTCGAGGTTCACCAGCGCCTGGCGCACGGCCTCACGCGCCAGCGCGAGCGGACAGTCACCCTTCACCAGCTCGGCCAGCGTGTAGCGGCCGCCGGCGCCGGCGTAGCCCATCTCGCGCCGCCCGTCCTGCTCCACGATCACCGACACGTTGAAGCGCACCAGCGGCCGCACGTCGGCGGCCAGCCGGCCATCGCTGTTGGCCACCAGCACCACCTCGTGCACGGCATGCACGCTGGCGTTGACCTGCTTCACGCGCGGGTCCATGGCGCGCGTCTCGCGGTCCACGCGCACCAGCCACTCGACCTTGGCCGCATCCTCCAGGCTCGAGACCGGGTCCACCGGCTGGTACAGCAGCGGCGCTTCCACGCGCTTCCAGGCCTGCATGCCCTTGCCCGGCGCCTGCCGGGCGATGGCGCGCGCCGCGCGCGAGGCTTCCTCCAGCGCATCGGGCTGGATCTCGTCCGAATACGCGAAGCCGGTCTTCTCGCCGCTGATGGCGCGCACGCCCACGCCTTCCTCGATGCTGGCCGAGCCTTCCTTGACGATGCCGTCCTCCAGCGCCCAGGACTCCTCGCGCGAGACCTGGAAGTACAGGTCGGCGGCGTCCACGGCGTGGTCCAGCACCAGACCCAGCGTGCGGTCCAGGCGCGTCTCGTCCAGCCCGCCGGGGGCGAGGATGGTGCGGCGCGCGAGGGCGAGATTGTCGGGAAGGGCGCTCATTCGGGGGTCCTTCAGGAGATAGTGCGCCCGAGAACGCGATGTTCAAGGGCCGGAAATTCGCGCCGCACGCGGGCCTGGCGCTCCAGGTCGACGGCGCCAACCACCACGCCCTCGCCTTCGGCCAGCTCGTCGAGCACGCCGCCCCAGCAGTCCACCACCATGCTGTGGCCGTAGGTGCTGCGGCCGTTGGCATGCTCACCCACCTGTGCCGAAACCACAAGGTGGCAGAGGTTCTCGATGGCGCGCGCCCGCACCAGGATGTCCCAGTGCGCGCGGCCCGTGGGCACGGTGAAGGCCGCGGAGACCACGAAGTACCCGGCCCCGAGCTCGCCCATGCGGCGGAACAGCTCGGGAAAGCGCAGGTCGTAGCACACGGCCACGCCGATGCGGCCGGCCGGCGTGTCGAACACGCCCGGCTCGCGCCCCGGCACCATGCCGGCGGACTCGCGGTGTGACTCGGCGGCGCCGGGCACGTCCACGTCGAACAGGTGGATCTTGTCGTAGCGGCCGATGCGGCGGCCGTCGGGGCCGTACACCAGGCTGGCCGGCGCCACCCGGTGCTCCCCGGGCACCTTCAGCGGCATGGTGCCGCCGACGATGGTCATCGACAGCTCGCGGGCCGCCGTGGAGAGCATCCGCTGGATGGGACCCTCGCCCTCCTCCTCGGCAATCTCGCGTCGCTGCGCCTCGCGGCGCGCCATCAGCGCGAAGTTCTCCGGCAGCACGGCCAGGCGCGCGCCGCGCCGCGCGGCCTCTTCCAGCAGCTCGCGCGCGCGCGCCAGGTTGGCCGGCACGTCCAGCCCCGAGGTCATCTGCACCGCCGCGACGTTGAACGCTCCGCTCATGCCAGCACCACGTCGTAATGGTCGATGGCGTACATGGGTTCGGCCTGCAGGCGGATGGGCCGCCCCACCTGCGTCTCCAGCTCCGCCAGCACCGCGGCCTCCTCGTTCTGCAGCCA
>QGUX01000259.1 GCA_003242275.1 Pseudomonadota bacterium
GCGGAGGAGGTGGTGGCATGCCCTGCTGCTGGTGCTGGCGGCGGACATGGTGGTGGCGGCCGGGCCGGAACTGGACAAGGAAGTGATGGAAACCATCGAGGTGGTGAACGAGAGCCTGGCCTCGAATATCGGCCTGCGAGACGTGGCCGCGGTGCACACCGATGCGAAGGACCTGGACGAGCTGTTCGCCGAGGTCGAGGCGTATTTCACGGCCCGCGGCGATGCGAAGGATGCGGTGGATTACACTCGCCGCACGCGCTTGCTGCTGGGAACGGTGAAGGAATCCGTCGACGCCGGGCGCTTCGAGGACGCGGCCAATGCCGCCAGCGAGGTCGGTCGCGTCTGCAAGGCCTGCCATCGCAAGTACAAGCCCTGAACGGAGAGGAGCAATGAGCCACACGAGTTTTGCGCGCACGCTGGCGGGCGCCGCGATCGCATTTGCCGCCACGGCGGCGGCCAGCACGCTGCCGGCCAGCGCCATCCCCGGAGTAATTGCGCAGGGCGCCCGCATCGAGGTGGTCAAGGAGGGCTTCGAGGGCACGGAGGGGCCATTGCCGCTGCCCGACGGAAGCCTGCTGTTCACCGAGAACCGTGCGGGTCGCATCGTGCACGTGGCGCACGATGGGTCCACCTCGGTGTGGCATCCGGCCAGCGGCGGTGCCAACGCGCTGGCAGCACTGCCGGGGGGCGAGATCGTCGCCGCGCTGACCGCCGTGCCGTCGATCGGCATCGTGAAGGCGGGCGAAGCGCCGCGGGTGCTGGCCGACACTTTCGAGGGCAAGCCCTTCGCGCGGCCCAATGACCTCGTGGCCGGCCGGCTGGGGCAGGTGTTTTTCACCGATCCCGGCGTGACGCCGGCGGCTGGCGAGCCGCTGCCGCCGGTGGCGGTGTACCACCTCACGGCCCAGGGGCAGGTGGAGCGCATCGCCACCGACGCCACGCGGCCCAATGGCATCGCACTCAGTCCCGACGAGCGCACGCTGTACCTGGCCGACACGCTGGGCGAGTGGGTGCTGGCCTTCGACGTGGATGACAAGGGCCATGTGTCGAACCAGCGGCGCTTCGCCAGGCTGGCTGGCGTGCAGAAGACCGATGCCGGCGTGCGCAGCGGTGCCGACGGGCTGGCGGTGGACGCCGAGGGGCGCGTGTACGTGGCCAGCAGCGCCGGCGTGCAGGTGTTCTCGCCGAAGGGCGAGGCGCTGGGCATCCTGGAGCTGCCGAAGGCGCCGCAGAACCTGGCGTTCGCCGGGCGCAATCGCTCCACGCTGTACGTGGTGGGGCGTGGCTCGGTGTATCGCGTGGAGACGCTGACGCGCGGGCCGGACCGGCCGGGCAAGTAGGAACGCAGAGGAAAGCGGGTCTTCGTCCCGCGTCGCCCGGGCGGACTGTGGTAGCTTCGCCCGCGGGTCATCCACCGCGGGTCGCATGACGGGAAGCGCCGGTCGCAGGAGATGGATACGTCCGACGGCCATCGCCGGCGCGGCGCTGGCCGCGCTGGTGGTCGTGATGGCCGTCCGCACGGCATTGATGGGGCGGCCGCAGGTCGTCACGGCGCTGATGGCGCCGCAGCTCGCCTCCGACGTCCAGCTTGCGGCCCGGCGGCTGGGCGAGGCGATCCGGCTGCGCACCATCGGCGGCCCCGATGGCGGCGATCCCATGTCCTTCGAGGCACTGCGCGAATGGCTGATCGACCGCTATCCCGCCTTCCATGCCGTGGCCACGCGCACGGTGCTTGACGGCGGTACGCTCGTCTACGAATGGCCCGGACGCGACGCCGCCGCGTCGCCCATCGTGCTGATGGCACACCAGGACGTGGTCCCGGAGGTGGATGCCGAAGCGTGGACGCATCCGCCGTTCTCCGGCGCCATCGCGGACGGCCGCATCTGGGGCCGCGGTGCCATCGACAACAAGGGTTCGCTGGTGGCCATGCTGGAAGCCGCCGAGACGCTGGCCGCGCTGGGTGCCCGCCCGCCGCGCACGGTGTACTTCGTGTTCGGCCACGACGAGGAAACGCGTGGCGCCGGCGCGGCCGCGGCGGCGGCCTGGCTGGAGCGGCGGGGCGTGCGCGCGCTGCTGGTGCTCGACGAGGGCTCGATCGCGGTGTCGGACCACCCGGTGACGCGCGGCCCGGTGGCCCTGGTGGGCATCAGCGAGAAGGGCTACGCCACGGTGCGCGTGACCGCGAGGGCGGAAGGGGGCCACGCATCCGCACCGCCGGCCGGGACCGCGGTCGCGCAACTGGCACACGCGCTCGATGCCATCCTGGCGCGTCCCTTCCCGAAGCGCTACGACGGTGCCACGCGCGCCATGCTCGAGGCACTGGCGCCGGATGCGCCGCTGGCCGCGCGCGTCGCCATCGCCAATGCCTGGCTGCTGCGCCCCCTGCTGCTCTCGCAGCTGGGCGCCACGCCGCAGGGTGCGGCCATGCTGCACACCACGATGGCGCCGACCATGCTCGCCGGCTCGTCGCGCGAGAACGTGCTGGCCACCGAGGCCAGCGCCTGGATCAACCTGCGCATCGCGCCGGGCGATACCGTCGAGGGCGTGATGCGGCACTTGCAGGAATCCGTGCAGGACCTGCCGGTGACGCTGGAACTGGTCGGCGAGGCGCGCGATCCCTCGGTCATCTCGCGCGTGGATGATGCGGCGTACCGCATGGTGGCCGGTGCGGCGCGCGCCGTGTTCGGCATCCCGGTCGCGCCGGCACCGGTGATCGCCGCCACGGACAGCCGCAGCATGGGGCGCGTTTCCGCCAGCATCTACCGTTTCCAGCCGGTGCTGTTGCCAGTGGCCGGCACGTCGATGATCCACGGCATCGACGAGCACCTCTCCATCGAGGCGCTGGAGAAGATGATCCGCTTCTACGGCGCCCTGATGGTGGACGAGGGTGGCGCCACGGCTTCCAGCGCGTCCACGTCGGCGCCGACGATGAGGTGAAGGTGGCGGGTGACGTGCTCGATGGGCCAGTCCCACCAGGCCAGCTTCTCGAGCCTCGCGATGACCTCCGGCGCGAAGCGCTGCCGGATCGGCCTCGCCGGATTGCCGCCGACGATGGTGTAGGCCGGCACGTCCGATACCACCACCGAGCGCGAGGCGATGATGGCGCCATTGCCCACCTTCACGCCCGGCATCAGCAGCGCCTCGTAGCCGATCCACACGTCATTGCCGACGACGGTGTCGCCCTTGTACGGGAAGTCCTCCGCCCGCGGCATCACCTTCTCCCAGCCGTTGCCGAAGATCTGGAACGGATAGGTGGAGATGCCGGACATCAGGTGGTTGGCGCCGTTCATGATGAACTTCACGCCGCGTGCGATGGCGCAGAAGCGGCCGATGACCAGCCTGTCGCCGACGAAGGGGAAGTGGTAGAGCACATTGCGCTCGAAGCCCTCGGAATCCTCCGGGTCGTCGTAGTACGTGTAATCGCCCACGATGATGTTGGGACTCCGCACGGTGTTGCGGATGAAGCACACCTGCGGGAATCCCGTCATGGGATGCGGATTCTTCGGGTCGGGGCCGTGCATGGCGCCATTGTAGCGGCGCCGTGTCGCCGCGCTTCAGGCGCCAGCGGCAGGCGGAAGGATGGCGGGATTGAAGGCCACTTCCCACAGGTGCTGGTCGGGATCGAGGAAGTAGCCGGCGTAGCCGCCATAGAAGGTGTCCACGGGCGCCTTGACCAGCGTGGCGCCGGCGGCCACGGCCTGTGCCATCACAACATCCACCTCGTCGCGGCAAGCCACGTTGTGCGCCAGGCAGAAGTTGGCCGGACTTGCGGGGCCGATGGCCAGGCCCGAATCCTGCGCCAGGCTGCGGCGCGGCCACAGCGCCAGCTTCAGGCCCGGTTGCAGCTCGAGCATCGCCACCGCCCCGTGCTCGAATTCAGTGCCGACGATGCCCTCGGTGGGAAGGCCGAGGCCGTCGCGGTAGAAGCGCAGCGCGCGCTCGAGGTCATCCACGCCGAGGGTGATCAGGGAGACATGGGGCTTCATTGGAAGTTCTCCCGGCGGCCGCGGCCTATTCGACCACCAGCTTGTATCCGGACACCGCCGCGGTCTGCAGGTAGCGCGGCGCGCCGGGGTCCGGCTCGATCTTCTGCCTGAGGCGGTGCACGAGCTGCTTGAGCAGCTGCCGGTCGCCGGCGCCGCGATGACCCCACACCAGCGCCAGCAGGCGGTCGGAGTGCACGGCGCGGCCGGCCTGCGCCAGCAGCGCCTGCATCAACCGGAACTCGAGCTTGGTGAGCGAAATGGGCGGATCATTGCCGATGCGCACGGTGCTGTCGCCGGCGTCCAGCGTGATGCGGCCGGCGCTCATCGGACCGGCCGCGCCCTCGATGCGCGCCCGCCGCAGCAGCGCCTTGATGCGGGCCAGCAGCGGTCCCTTAAACCCATTTGAAGCTGCCGACGATAAGAGAGGGATAGCAATCGGTGGTGGACCGAGCCGCAACAAAAAAACACAAAACAGAAGAACG
>QGUX01000260.1 GCA_003242275.1 Pseudomonadota bacterium
TCGGCGTGAACTACACGGTGCTGCAGCCGGGCGCGATCTCGGCCCTGCACCATGCGCACACGGTGCAGGACGAGTTCATCTATGTGCTCGAAGGCGAGCTCACGCTGCATTCGGGCAGCTCCAGCCTCAAGCTCACCGCGGGGATGTGCGCGGGCTTTCCGGCGGGCGGCACGGCGCATCACCTGGAGAACCAGGGCACCGCGCCGGCGGCCTACCTGGAGATCGGCGACCGCTCGGCGGGCGACCACGTCACCTACCCCAACGACGACCTCATTGCGGTGCGCACCGGCGACACGTGGACGTTCACGCATCGCGACGGCACGCCCTACTGATCCGCCGGGAGCGTGCGGACCGCACCCTCCTCCGCGCCCCCGGCCAGCAGCGCGTAGGCGCGCAGCGCGGCGCTGACGCGGCGCGGCCGCGGCCGGGCCGGCTGCCAGCCCCGCTCGCCACGCGAGGCACGGCGGCGCGCGAGTTCCTCGTCGCCGACGTCCAGGTGCAGGCGTCGCGCCGGGATGTCGATGACGATGCGGTCGCCCGGCTCCACCAGCGCGATGGCGCCGCCGGCAGCCGCCTCCGGCGCCACGTGTCCCACCGACAATCCGGACGTGCCGCCGGAAAAGCGCCCATCGGTCACGAGCGCGCAGTGCCGGCCGAGCCCGCGGGCCTTCAGGTAGCTGGTGGGATACAGCATCTCCTGCATGCCCGGCCCGCCGCGCGGTCCCTCGAAACGGATCACCACCACATCGCCGGCACGGACCCGGCCGCCGAGAATGCCCTCGACCGCCTCCTCCTGGCTTTCGAACACCACCGCCGGCCCCTCGAAGCGCAGCATCGAGTCATCCACGCCGGCGCTCTTCACCACGCAGCCGCGCTCGGCGAGGTTGCCCCACAGCACGGCGAGGCCGCCGTCCTCGCGCCAGGCATGCTCGCGGGACCGGATGCACCCCTGCCGGCGGTCGAGATCGAGCACGGCATGGCGGGTGGACTGCGAGAACGCCCTGCCGGTGCGCACGCCCGCGGGCGCCGCACGGCAGAACTCGTGGACGCCGGGATCACCGCTGCGCCTCACGTCCCAGCGCTGCAGTGCGTGCCCCAGCGTGGGTGAATGGATGGTGGGAACCGAGGTGTCGAGCAGGCCGGCGCGCTCGAGTTCACCCAGCAGCGCCATGATGCCGCCGGCGCGATGCACGTCCTCGATGTGGTAGCGCGAGGCCGGCGCGACCTTGCACAGCACCGGCACCTCGCGGGAGAGGCGGTCGATGTCATCGAGGTGGAAGTCGATGCCGCCCTCGCGGGCGGCGGCCAGGATGTGCAGCACGGTATTGGTCGAGCCGCCCATCGCGATGTCCAGCGCCATGGCGTTGCGGAACGCGGCGCGGCCGGCGATGGCGCGCGGCAGCACCGAACCGTCGTCCTGTTCGTACCAGCGGCGCGCGAGCGCCACGATGAGCCGGCCGGCCTCGCGGAACAGCCGTTCCCGGTCGGCATGGGTGGCCAGCAAGGTGCCATTGCCCGGCAGGGCGAGGCCCAGCGCCTCGGTGAGGCAGTTCATCGAGTTGGCGGTGAACATGCCCGAGCAGGACCCGCAGGTCGGGCAGGCGGCGCGCTCGATGGCGCCGGACGCCTCCTCCGGCAGGCCCGCGTCGCCGCCGGCCACGATGGCATCGACCAGGTCCAGCGCCCGCGCCTCGCCGCCGGCAGTCATCCTGCCGGCCTCCATCGGGCCGCCGGACACGAACACCGTCGGGATGTTCAGGCGCATCGCGGCCATCAGCATCCCCGGCGTGATCTTGTCGCAGTTCGAGATGCACACCAGCGCGTCGGCACAGTGCGCGTTGCACATGTACTCCACCGCGTCGGCGATCAGCTCGCGCGAGGGCAGGCTGTACAGCATGCCGTCGTGGCCCATGGCGATGCCGTCGTCCACGGCGATGGTGTTGAACTCCCGCCCCACTCCGCCGGCGCGCGCGACCTCGCCGGCCACCAGCTGCCCGAGCTCCTTGAGGTGCATGTGGCCGGGCACGAACTGGGTGAAGGAGTTGGCGATGGCGATGATGGGCTTGCCGAAGTCCGCGTCCCGCATGCCGGTGGCGCGCCAGAGGGCGCGGGCGCCGGCCATCTGCCGGCCGGCGGTGCTGGTGCGGGAGCGATAGGCGGGCATGGTCGTCTCCTCCTTCTCCGGGATGCGCCGGATGTTGACCCGCCTTCCTTCATATCCTCCAATACATTATCGGCAGCCCTGCCATAGGATTTCCGTATCGTGGAACTGCGCCAGCTGCGCTACTTCATCGCCGTGGCCGAGACCGGCAACTTCACGCGCGCGGCCGAAAGGCTGCACGTGTCGCAGCCGCCGCTGTCGACGCAGGTCAAGGCGCTGGAAAGGGAACTGGGCGTGACGCTGCTGGACCGCAGCAACCGCGGCGCCTCGCTGACGGCGGCGGGCAGGGCCTTCCTGGAGGAGGCGCGCGAAGCCCTGGGGCGCCTCGACGGCGCGCGCCGCCGCGCGAGGCTGGCCGCGAAGGGCGAGATCGGCATGCTGGCGGTGGGCTTCGTGTCCATCGCGGACTATGGCGTCCTGCCGCCCGCGCTGAAGTCGTTCCGCGGCGCCTTCCCGCTGGCCGAAGTGCAGCTCCATGAGATGACCACCGACGCACAGGTGCGCGAGCTGCGCGCCGGCAGCCTGGACCTCGGCATCGCACTGGCGCCCGTGGCCGAGCCCGACCTCGCCTTCGAACGGCTGCTGCGCGAGCAACTGGTGCTCGCCGTGCCCGTGGGGCATCCGCTCGCACGGGGCGCCGGGCCCGTGGACCTGAAGCATCTCGCCGGCGAGTCATTCATCATGACGCCGCGCGACATCGCGCCGGGGCTGCACGACCTGGTCATCAGCCGGTGCCGCGCCGCGGGCTTCACGCCACAGGTCAGCCAGCAGGCACGGCAGATGCAGACCGTGATCAGCCTGGTCGCCGGGGCGATGGGCGTGGCGCTGGTGCCCGCGTCGGTGCGCAACCTGCGACGCACCGGAGTCCGCTATCGCCGCCTGCGCGGCCGCGCCGTGGTGGAGGTCGGCATCCTGCGCCGCCATGGCACGCCCACGGCGCTGCAGCAGCACTTCCTCGACGCCCTGCGTGCCGCCGCGCGGCAGTAGCGCCCGCGAGGCCGGTCGCGGCGGGCGCCGGCCGGGTCATCCACTTCCCGTGCGTGCGTAGGACAACGCCTCATCCGGCGGCCGTGCCGCTTCACGTGGGCCCCCGCCCGCCTACACTGCCCCACCGACGGCTCGCCCGGTGACGATTCGCGTCCTGCAAGGAGAAGTTCCATGGCCACACGCCACAAGGTGGGATACCTCATCGGCAGCCTCTCCAGCACCTCGATCAACCGCCGCCTGTCGAAGGCGCTGGTCAGGCTGGCGCCCGCCGAGCTGACGCTCGAGGAGATTTCCTTCCGCGAGCTGCCGCTTTACAGCCAGGACCACGACGCGAACTACCCGCCCGTGGCGCGCGCGTTCAAGCAGGCCATCCTGGAATCCGACGCCATCCTGTTCATCACGCCGGAGTACAACCGCTCCATCCCCGGCGGCCTGAAGAACGCCATCGACTGGGCCAGCCGTCCCTACGGCCAGAACGCCTTCGCGCGCAAGCCCACCGCCGTGATCGGCGCATCCATCGGCGCCATCGGCACCGCGCTGGCGCAGCAGAGCCTGCGCGGCGTGCTGGCCTTCTGCGATGCCCCGCAGATGACCAGCCCGGAGGCGTACATCCAGTACAAGGACGGGCTGATCACCGACGATGGCCAGGTCACCGTGGATTCCACGCGCGATTTCCTGCGCAACTACATGAAGCAGTTCCACGACTTCGTGACACGCGTGCGTTCGGCGCTGCCCAAGGAGTGAGCGGACCGCAGGAACGCGCCGGCATCCTTCAGCCGCCCGAGGATCGGCCAGGGAGAAGATACGCCTGCACGAACTGGCGCAACCTCGGATCACGCAGGTACAGCGACACCCACATGAAGATCCCTACGTAGACGCCGAACAGCGTGTGCGTCGCCAGCGGACTGCCCGCGCGCAGGTGCGTGGCTACCGCGCCGCCGAGCAGCGCGGTGAACAGCACGGCACCCAGCGGCGCGGTGCGCGGCCAGGCAAAGAGCAGCAGCAACAGCAGTTCCAGCACGCCCAGCTCGACCACGCCTGCGGTGGACCAGCCCAGGCCGGCCATGGTGTCGGTCGCCACCGCGGCGGCGACCAGCTTCGGCGCCACCGAGGCCGGCAGCAGGAAGGCCAGCAGCAGGATCGTCATCACCCATCCCGTCTTCTTCATGTCCATGCTCCATGTCGCGGCGTCCGCGCCGGGCGCCCTTCCGACAACTCGACGGACGGGAAGGTGGGATTTCGACATCCCCGGGGCGCGGCAGGCGCTTCGCGCCCGGAGGCACGCCGGGGCTACCGGCGCGTCCC
>QGUX01000021.1 GCA_003242275.1 Pseudomonadota bacterium
CGCCCATCCGCGCCGTGCGGCTGGCCAGCGAGGTGCCCGAACCGGTGCGGCCGAAGCTCGAGGTGCTGCGCACCGACAGCAGCAGCTTCCGCGAGGCCACCGCCGCCCGCCGCAACCGGGCCGACGACTTCTTCAAGTGGTCGGCGGGGTACATCGACCTGTGCAATGTCCCGGTGCCGGTGCGCATCGCGCGCTGAATTCCCGTCGTTTAAGATCGCCTTCTTCGATGCAGCCAGCCGCTGCGCCATCCAGGGAGTCCGCCGCAAGATGAGTCTGCGCAAGGGTTTCGTCGACGCCGTGGGGAACACGCCGCTGCTGCGCCTGAACGGGCCCAGCGAGGAAACCGGCTGCGAGATCCTCGGCAAGGCCGAGTTCATGAACCCCGGCGGCAGTGTCAAGGACCGCGCCGCGCGCTGGATCGTGCTCGACGCCGAGCAGCGCGGGGTCCTCAGGCCCGGCGGCACCGTGGTCGAGGGCACGGCCGGCAACACCGGCATCGGCATCGCCCATGTCTGCAATGCGCGCGGCTACCGCTGCATCATCGTGATGCCGGACAACCAGTCGCCGGAGAAGTACCGCCTGATCGAGGCGCTGGGCGCCGAGGTGCGCAAGGTGCCCACCGTGCCCTACAGCAACCCGGCGCAGTACCAGCACCAGGCCCGCCGCCTGGCCGAGGAGCTGCCCAATGCGGTGTGGGCCAACCAGTTCGACAACACCGCCAACCGCCGCGCCCACGTCGAGTCCACGGGGCCGGAGATCTGGGCGCAGACCGGCGGGCGCATCGATGCCTTCGTGGCCGCCGCCGGCACCGGCGGCACGCTGGCCGGCACCTCGGAGTTCCTCAAGTCGAAGAACCCGGAGGTCCGCACCGTGCTGGCCGACCCGCCGGGCAGCGCGCTGTTCAACTTCGTGAAGAACGGCGAGGTGAAGGCCACCGGCTCCGGCTCGATCACCGAGGGCATCGGCATCGGCCGCATCACCGAGAACTTCAAGGGGGCGCCGGTCGACGACGCCGTGCACATCGAGGACCCGGAGACCGTCAGCATGGTGTACCGCCTGCTGTACGGAGAGGGCCTGTTCCTGGGCAGCACCAGCGGCATCAACGTGGCCGCGGCGGTGCGGGTGGCGCGCGAGCTGGGGCCGGGGCACACCATCGTCACCGTGCTGTGCGACGGTGGCGCCAAGTATGTGTCGCGGCTGTACGACCGCGACTGGCTGGTTTCCAAGGGACTGCTGGAGGCCGCGGAGGCAGGGAAGCGGGCAGCCGGGCGCGCGTAGGCGCCCGATCGGGGGGCAGATGCGCCTGATACTTCCGCCGGGCATCAGCGAGCGCCGCTTCCGGCGCGCGCTGGATGCCTTCGCCGCGGTGGTGGGCCGCGAATGGGTGCTCGACACCAGCACCGACCGCGAGACCTACCTCGACATCTACGCCCCCGGCAACGAGGAACAGCACGCGCCCTCGGCCGCGGTGTCGGTGGAATCGACCGAACAGGTGCAGGCCATCGTGCGGCTGGCCAACGAGCACCGCATCCCGCTCTGGCCCATCTCGCGCGGCAAGAACTTCGGCTACGGCGGCGCCGCGCCACGCATGGCCGGCAGCGTGGTGCTGGACCTCTCGCGCATGCGCCGCATCCTCGAGGTCGACGAGCGCTTCGGCTACTGCATCGTCGAGCCCGGCGTGGGCTTCTACGACCTGTACGACCACGTGCGCTCGCGCGACCTGCCGCTGTGGCTGTCGCTGCCGGGCAATGCCTGGGGCAGCGTGGTGGGCAATGCACTGGAGCGCGGCTTCTCGGCCACGCCCTATGGCGACCATGGCGCGCAGATCTGCGGCATGGAGGTGGTGCTGCCCACGGGCGAGCTGGTGCGCACCGGCATGGGCGCCATGACCAACAACCGCACCTGGCCGCTGTTCAGGAACGGCTTCGGGCCCTCCTGGGACCAGATGTTCGTGCAGTCGAACTTCGGCATCGTCACCAAGATGGGCCTGTGGCTGATGCCCGCGCCCGAGGCCACGCTGTCGATGTCGATGAAGCTGCCCCGGCCCGAGGACCTGGGCTGGCTGGTGGACGTGCTCACGCCGCTGCGCATCCAGGGCATCGTCGGCCACAACGTCGGCGTCACCGCCTACCTGGCCTCGGCCACCACCACCTCGCAGCGGCACGAGTGGTACCAGGGCGAGGGCGCGCTGCCCGATTCGGTGGTGCGCGCCATCATGGAGCGCAACAACGTCGGCTGGTGGAACTTCACCCTGCGGCTGTACGGCGACCCGGAGGTGATCGAGGCGCAGTCGCGGGTGATCGAGCGGGCCTTCGCCGCGCGCACCGGGCTGCCCTTCACCGTCTCGCGCTGGCGGCGCGAGGAGGGCACCTACGGCGGGCCGGCGCCCGGCGTGTTCCCGCTGCAGATCGTCAACTGGCATGGCGGGCGGGGTGGCCACATCGGCTTCTCGCCGGTGCTGCCGCCGGACGGACGGCTGGTGGTGGAGCAGCTCGAGCGCACGCGCCGCCGCTACCAGGAGTTCGGCATCGATTACTCGGCCACCTTCTACATCTGCGGCCGGCACGTGATCAACGTGAACCTGATGCTGTACGACCGCGACAACGCCGACATGACCGCGCGGGTGCGGGAGCTGTTCCACACGCTGATCCGCGATTCGGCCGAGGCGGGCTACGGCGAGTACCGCACCCACCTGAGCTACATGGACGAGGTCGCGGGCACCTTCGACTTCAATGGCCACGCGCTGCGGAGGCTCAATGAGCGGCTCAAGGACGCCATCGACCCGCAGGGCATCCTGGCGCCGGGCCGCAATGGCATCTGGCCGGCGCGCTGGCGCGACCAGAGGGGGAAGTGATGAGGCACGGCTTCCCGCCGCGCTGCGCATGGCTGTTGCTGCTGCTGGCGGCGCCGCTGGCCCGGGCCGCGGATGCCCCGGCGCCCGGCGCGCGCGGGCTGTGGCTGCGCCATTGCGGTCCCTGCCACCTGCAGGGCGGCACCGGCACCTTCATGCTGGGCCGCCGCCTGGGGCAGGAGCGGGCGCTGCTGGAGGAGCGCACCGACCTCACCGCCGAGTACGTGCGCACCGTGGTGCGCCATGGCATCCAGAGCATGCCGCGCTTCTCGCGCGCCGAGCTGCCGGATGCCGAGCTGGAGCAGATCGCGCGCTTCCTGTCCGCGCCCAAGGCTCCCTGACCGGTCCGCGGCGACCAGCGGCAGGACCGGCCCGCCGCGCACTGCGCGGGCGGCGGCCTGCCCTCACACCTCCATCAGCACGCGCCAGCCCTTCACCTTCTGCGCATGGTTCATGCGCGCGTGCGCCGGGCTGGTGGCCGGCAGCGTGATCCGCCCGATCTCGCGCTGCCGCGGGGTGAGCTGCGGCAGCACGTGGCGCTCGAACAGCCGCCGGGCGTTGTTGCCGTTGAAGAAGATGGTGCGGATGCGCGGGTGCGTGGTCAGGAATGGCGCGAAGTCGTTGGGCACGATGGACCCGGCGACGATGTCCGAGTCCAGGCTCGACGTGCGGGTGCAGGCCGCCAGCACGTCCCACACGGCGATGCCGGCCTTCTGCAGCGCCTTCACCCGCTCGCCGTAGGGCAGGGCGCGATGCACGCCCAGCAGCGCCTGCATGATGTCCCAGAAGGCATTGCGGGGATGGGCGTAGTACTCGTGCGCGGCCAGCGACATGTTGCCGGGCATGGTGCCCAGCACCAGCCGCGTGGCGCGCGGGGTGGCGATGGGCGGGAAGCTGCGCACGTGCACGGGTGTTACCTCGCCGCGCCGGGCAGGGGGCCGCTGCCTGTGGTGCGCCGGCTGAATTTCCAGCCGTTGCCATCGCGGACCAGCTCGTCCTGGTACCAGACGAAGAACACCAGCCGGGTCGGGCCGCCGGAGGCCTCAGGCGCGGTGTACGCCCCCAGGCTCACCACCGTCGCCCGGTCGCCGTCCAGCCTGATCGAGGGATTGAACGACAGGTGGAAGTTCGGTGCCGGCAGGTTCATCGGGTTGCTGCCGAGCGTGCGCTCGAGCTGCCCGCGGATCGCCGCCCGTCCCTTCACCGCCGTGCCGCCGGAGACGTACTCGGCGTCCTCGGTGAACAGCTCGCCGAAGGCCGCGAAGTCGCGCCGGTCGAGCGTGGCGCCGTAGTCCACCAGCAGCTGGCGGATGGCCTCACGGTCCTCCAGCGCCGCCAGGCGCGCCGCTTCGGCGGCCGGCAGGGTGGGAGGCGGTTTCGTGCAGCCCGCGGCCAGCGCGGCCAGCAGCAGCGTGGCGGGCAGGGCGGGGATGGGGGACATGCGGAACATGGCCACATCCTAACGGAGGCGGCCGCTCCCGGCCCGCGGCGCGGGCCGGGAGGATGGGCTCAGTGCGGAATGGTGGCGAGCTGGATGCTGCGGTAGGCGTACTCGAGGAAGGTGTCCGGGTCGCCGAGCTGGGCCTTCAGGGTCTGGCCCGGTTCGCGCATCAGCGGCCGGTCGGCCACCACCTGGCCCACGCCCATGAACTCCACGCCGCGGTTGAAGGCGGCGATGTCCTTGGGCCCGAAACCCTTGTTGAACAGCACGAAGAACTGCTTGAACAGGTCCCAGTAGATGTCCTTCTGCAACACGATGTCCTTGCCGGTCAGCGTGGGGCCGTTGGCCGGGATCACGATGGTGTCGGGATCGACCACCTCGGAAAGGATCTCGTAGGAGCGCACGAAGCCGTGCATGAAGCCGCCGTTGAGGTAATCGATCAGCGGCCAGCGGTCCGAGCCCACCGGGCCACCCGCCACCAGCACGTTGCGACGCGGGAAGTACACGAACAGGTCGCCGTTGGTGTGCGCGCCGGGCAGGTAGCGGTACTCCACCGGCTCGCCGGCGAATTCGAACGAGCCCTTGTTGTAGGTGGTCACCGTGGGGATGCCCTCGGGCGCGAGCGGCCCGTAGCTGCCCTCGTACAGCGCCGATCGGTTGCCCACCTTCGCGCCCAGCGCGAGCCTGGTGACCTCGTGGGCGATGATGGTGCCGCCGGCCTTGCCCACGGCCTCGTTCGAGCCGGTCTGCTCGGGATGCCAGTGGGTGTTGACCAGGGTGTGCACGCGGCTGGTCTTCAGCGCGCCGTGCAACGCTTCCAGCAGCACGGCGGAGTTGGCGGCCAGGCCGCCATCGATCATCAGCGCGCCCTCGCGGCCGGCCAGCGCGACCACGTTGCAGCCGGCACCTTCGACCACGGTCAGTCCGGCGACCTCGCGGAAGGCGAGATCACCGGCGGAGATGCTGCGGGCCACGGCGTGGGTGGCCTGGGCGCCGCCGCCAGCGGAGGCACTGGCGCCCCCCTGGGTGGCGCAACCGGACAGGGCAGCAGTGCCCAGCAGCGAGGTGGCGGCGACGGTTTCGACGCTGCCGCGCAGGAAATGACGACGGGAAATGGGCATTACGGTCCTACCGGGTCGACGGGCCAGATGACGGAGTCATACACGGCCGTGGCAATGGGGGGACCCTGCGGCGGCCAGTCGGGGATGTGGTCGAGCTCGACCGTGGCCCCCAGGCTGCGCAGGAAATCGGCGAGCTGGTGGTTGGGCGGTTCCGGCATCTGCAGGAAGGGCACGTAGCCCCGGCCCATCGCATAGTCGAGCGCGGTCAGGCCGTCCTCGTCCTTGGCGTTGATGTCGGCGCCCAGCTCCACCAGGGTCTGGATCACCTGGCGGTTGCCGCCGGCGCGCACCGCGTAGTGCAGCGGCGAGCCGCCGCGGGTGCGCTGCAGGAAGTGGCGCCTGGCCATCAGGTTGACGTCCGCGCCCTCGGCGGCCAGCAGCTTGATCAGCTCCACCTGCGGGTTGGGCCGTGCACCCCCCGCGCCGCCGCGGCCGGGTCCACCAGCGCCCGGGCCGCGTCCGCCGCCCGCGGCGGCGTCAGCATCGCCGCCAGCGGCGGGATTGCCGCCCGTGCCGGGCAGGGGACCCTGCTGCTGCGGCGGGCCGCCGGCACCGGCGGCCAGCGCACCGAAGCCGCCACCGCCACCGCGCGACTGCACGGCGGCATGGATGGCGCCGGTGCCCTCGGAGGTGGCCAGGCGCACGTTGGCGCCGGCGGCGATCAGCTTCCGGACCAGCTCGATGTTGCCGGTGCCCACGGCCACCAGGAAGGGCGTGGTGCCACGCGTCCCCCCCCCGCGCACGGCAGGGCGGAAGTAGGTCTGCTGGTTCGGGTTGGCGCCGCGGTCGATCAGCATCTGCACCACCTCGGCGCCGGTGGTCTGTTGCGGCCTGCCGGAATCCAGCGGGTTGCCGCGGCCGCCGCCGTTCATGTTGGCGATGGCCACGTGCAGCGGCGCCTGGCCGAAGATGTCCCACTGGTTCACGTCGGCGCCGGCCTCGATCAGCTTCTTGGCGATGTCCCAGTTGCCGTTCATCATCGCGATGACCAGCGGCGGCACGCCGGAGGGATCGGGCAGGTTCACGTCGACGTCGTGCTTCAGCAGGATGTCGACGCACTCGCGGCAGTTCTCGCGCGCGGCATACATCAGCGGCGTGAAGCCGCCGCGGTCCAGCGACTTGGCGCGGCTCTCGGCCGTGGCCACGCGCTGGTAGTCGCGCACGGCGCTGCGCGCGTTCACGTCGGCGCCGTTCTCCAGCAGGAAGGCCACCATCCCGGGGTGGCGGCGCGTGACCGCCCACATCAGCGGCGTCTGGCCGCCGAAGTTCTCCACCGGGTCGACCCTGGCGCCGGCCTTCAGCAGCACCTTCGCCGCCTCGACGTTGCCGGCGCGGGCCACCAGGTGCATCGGCGTCTCGCCGTCCGGGTTGGCGGTGTTGGCGTCGGCGCCGTGCTTGAGCAGCAGCTTGATCAGTTCAGTGTGCGCGATGTCCGCGGCCAGCAGCATCGCGTTGACGCCGTAGTTGTTCTCCGCGTTGACGTCGGCGCCGCGCGCGATCAGGCGCTTCGCCTCCTCGAGATCACCCTGGAAGGCCGCCCACTGCAGCGGTGTGCTGCCGTCCGGGCGGCGTGCATTCACGTCCGCGGCCGTGTCGGCGATGGCCGGCGAGGCCCCCATGAACATCGCGGCCGCTGTTGCGGCCGCGATGAGTTGCTTCCTGAAGCTGTTCGACATGCTCAGACTTCGCTGAACGCACCGGTGGAATCGCCGAACTTCTCGATGTTGACGCCCGCGCGCTGCGCGATCGTCAGCAGGATGTTGGCGTGCGGCGTGTCCTTGGGCATGGCCAGGTGCTGGCCGCCCTTGATGCCGCCACCCTTGCCGGCGATCAGCTGCGGCAGCGGGTTGTTGTTGTGCAGGTCGCTGTTGGCCATGTTCGAGCCGAACAGGATGATCGAGCTGTCGAGCAGGTTGCGGTCGCCTTCCTTGATCTCGGTGAGGCGCTTGGCGAAGCGCGCGAAGCGCTCGGTCTGGTAGGCCTGCACCTTGATCAGCTTCTCGTGCTTGGCCGGGTCCTCGCCGTGGTGCGACAGCGGGTGGAAGGCCTCGTCCACGCCCACCGACGGGAAGGTGCGCATCGAGGCTTCCTTGATCATGCGCATCGAGGCGACGCGCGTCTGGCCGGTCTGGAAGGCCAGCGCGATCATCTCGAACTGGATGTCGAGCAGCTCGCTGAAGTCGTCCGGCGCGCCCAGCGGCGCGTCCGGCAGGTTGCCCAGGCTGTCGGCCTTGGCCATCAGCTTCTGCACGCGCTGCTCGACCTCGCGCACCGACTGCAGGTAGTCGTCGATCAGCGCGCGGTCAGTGGGACCGAGCTTCCTCGACAGGCTCTTCGACGCATCCTGCACGTAGTCGAGGATGCTGCCGGTGAATTCCAGCCGCGCCTTGCGGTCGGCGTTGGAATCGCCCGCGCCGAACATGGTGAAGAACACCTTGCGCGGGTTGCCCTCCAGCGGCAGGCCCTGGTTGCGGCCGCGGTAGTTCACCGAGCCGCCGGGCTCGCCGCAGAGCTCCAGCGAGGGCAGCGGGGTGTCGCCGCCGATGTCGCGCGCGATCACCTGGTCGATGGACATGCCCACGTTCGGGCCGCTGCTGGAACGGTCGTCCGGGTTCAGGCAGGTGAGCCAGGTCTGCTCGATGATGCCGTGCGGGTTGGAGCTCTCGCCCGGCTTGTTGCGCAGGCCGGTGACCACGGTGACGTACTCGCGCAGCGGCTCCAGCGGCTTGAGGATGGGCGAGAACTTGAAGTCGCGGCCGGTGCCCTCGGGCGTCCAGTACTTCTCGACCGCGCCGTGCGGGAAGTACACGAAGGCCAGGCGCGGCTTGGGAGCGGCCGCGGTGTTTGCAAGGGCAGTGCCGGCCGGGATCATCGCGTCCAGCAGGGGCAGCGCGATTGCGGCGCCGGCGCCCTTCAGGACCGTGCGGCGGGACAGGTGCTTCTTGGAAAGGAACATGGCTCTCGTGCCTCCAGACCTTCAGGGAGCGGTTGGGTTGTTGATCATATTCGCGGCCCGCGCCGTGGTCGATGCGGGCAGCTCCGGCGCCGGGGCGCGGCGGCGGAAGGCGTCGCTGTTCACCACGCCGAAGACGATGTCCTCGAAGCGGTAGTCGTTCTTCGCGGCCTCGCGCACGATGCGGCGGATGGCCGGCATGTCGCGCGGGTCGAGGTGGCGGCCGATGGCGTAGGTCATCAGCTTCTCGGTGACCGTCTGCGCGAACTGGTCGCGGAAATTCACCAGCGCGCGGTTGAGGTCGGCCGGGCCATTGACCTCGGTGCCATCGGGCAGCGTGGCGCGCGAGTCGATGGGCTGGCGCGACTGCGGGTCGACCTCGTGGAACTGGCCCACGGTGTCGAAGTTCTCCAGCGCGAAACCCAGCGGGTCCATCACGGCATGGCAGCTGGCGCAGGCCGGGTTCTGGCGGTGGATCTCGGTGCGCTCGCGCACCGTGGCCGGGCGGCCCTGGATGTTGGCCGGCAGCTGCTCCACGTTCGGCGGCGGGGTCGCCGGCGGCGTGCCCAGGATGCGCTCCATGATGTAGGCGCCACGCAGCACCGGGGCGGTGCGGTTCGGGTTGGCCGTGATCGTCAGGATGGCGCCCTTGCCGAGCAGGCCGAAGCGGTTCGGGTCCGTCAGCGTCACGCGGCGGAAGCCGTTGCCGCGGATGTTGGTCAGGCCGTAGACCTGCGCCACCTGCTCGTTGATGAAGGTGTGGTCCGCGGTCAGCAGGTCCACCACGCTGCGGTCCTCGCGCAGGATGCTGTCGACGAACAGCTCCAGCTCCTTCTTGAACGCCTGGCGGATGTCATAGACGCCGGAGGCGTGCGGGAACAGGTTGCGGGCCGGCACGATGGCGTCCAGGCGCGCCACGTTCAGCCACTGGAAGGCGAAGTCGCGCGTCAGCGACAGGCCCTTCTCGTCGCGGATCATGCGGCGCACCTGCTGGCGCAGCACCTCGGGCTTCGACAGCTCGCCGCGCTCGGCCAGGCGCAGCAGCTCATCGTCGGGCAGGCTGCTCCAGATGAAGAACGACAGGCGCGAGGCCAGCTCGAAGTCGTCCAGCTCGCGCGAGTCGGCATCGACGGCGGCCTCGGCGCGGTACAGGAAGTGCGGGCTGGCCAGGATGGCCGACAGCGACTCGCGGATGCCCACGTCGAAGCTCTTGCCGGCCTGGCGGGCGCGTTCGTAGAAGCCCAGCAGCGGCTGCACGTCCTCGTCGGTCACCGGGCGGCGGAAGGCCCTGCGGGCGAGGTCCTCGATGATGGTGCGGGCGCAGGCCGGCTCCTCGGCGGCCGAGGCGGGCTTGCAGATGAAGATCTTCCTGCGGCTCTCCGAGTCGCTCAGGCCGGTGGTCTTCACCGGGCCCTTCACGTAGATCGCGTGGATGGCCGGCACGCGCTGCTGGCCGCCCTCCAGCGGGTTGTAGCCGCGGCGGTCGTCGGAGTGGCCGGGGTTGAAGCTCCGGTCGTCGTGCTCGGCGTAGCTCCTGCGCAGGAAGGTCACGGCCACCTCGTGCTGGCCGGCCGTGGCGTAGAAGCGGATGTCCTTCAGGCGGGAGTTGATCTTCGACACCGCGTCATCGAGCTTCTGGTCGATGGAGCGGTGGTCGTCCTCGCCGCCGATCACGGTGCGGTAGAACTCCTTGCCGTCGAGCAGGGCCACCAGCGTGTTCTCGAACTCCATGTTCGGCACGGTGCGCGCCAGCGCAATGTCGCCGATGGACAGCAGGTACTCGCCGTCGGCCAGGAAGGTATGGGTGACCTTCATGCCACCGCGGGTGCCGAAGGGCATGCCGTCCAGGTATTTCTGCTGGTTGCCCGAGCCGTCGGCCGGGGCGGCCGCCAGCGACAGGATCATGTTGGGCACGCCGCCGTAGGTCTGGTCGAGCGGCACCGTGTCGATGTCGCCGACGGCCTGCAGCGCGATCTCGCGGGCCGCGGCCACGGCCTGGTCCAGGAAGGTCGGCGTGACGCGCAGGCCGTGGGCATCGGTGTCGAAGCCGTCCTTGACCTCGTCGTCGGGCAGGTAGGTGGCCGCGTTGATCTTCAGGCCGATGAGGTCGCGGATGGCGTTGGCGTACTCGCGGCGGTTCAGGCGCCGCAGGGGGATGTGGCCCACGTAGGGCCGGGCCTGGGCGGAGTCGAGCGTGGTCTCGAGGAAGGCTGCCAGCTGCATGGCCGCCTCGCGGGAGGGCTGGTCACTGCCCGGCGGCGGCATCAGGCCGCCCTTGAGCTTCTTGATCGTGGTTTCCCAGACCTTGCTTTCCTCGGGAATGGTGTCGACCGACATGGTGTCGAAGGCGACGCTGCCGGCCCAGTCCTCGGTGTTGTGGCAATCGAAGCAATAGGTTTCGACCAGCTTCCACTGGGCATGCGGGTCGGCCAGGGAAGTCTTGGTCACTGCCGCGGCAGCAATAGCCGGGCCGGCGGCGACAAAAGTACCGAGGCCGGCAAGGACGGTCAGGATTTGCCGGGTGCCATTCAATCTCACGTAGCGATCTCCCCCGAAAATGCGGTCAGGCGCGCCAACCCCGCGCGCTGCATCGATAACCTGTGAAGTATAAGATCAACGAAGGGCACAAAGGGTTCCCCGCCAGCGCTCCACGCCTAGGCATTTTCCGCAGCTGCTTCGTTTAACGAATCCATTCCGGTCTCCATGCCATTGAACCTGCCGCCGGCGCTGGTCGCGATCGCGCTGCTCACACTTTCGAACGTGTTCATGACCTTCGCCTGGTACGCCCACCTCAAGAACCTCCCCGGGCGGCCCTGGTTCATCGCGGCGCTGGCGAGCTGGGGGATCGCGCTTTTCGAATACCTGCTGCAGGTGCCGGCCAACCGCATCGGCTACACCACGCTGACGCTGCCGCAGCTGAAGATCACGCAGGAGATCGTCACGCTGGCGGTGTTCGTGCCTTTCGCGGTCTTCTACATGCGTGCCCCCCTCAAGCTGGATTACCTGTGGGCGGCGCTGTGCATGGTGGCGGCCGCGTGGTTCATGTTCAGGGGGAGCCCGGCAGGCTAAACTGCGGCCCCTTTCGCAATTCGGCACGATCTTGAGCGCATCGCACTACACCCGTACCGCGGTGGGCCTGCACTGGCTGGTGGCGGGGCTGATCCTGACGGCGCTGTTCATGGGCTGGACCATGACGGAAATGGCGGTCAGCCCGCAGCGGCTGAAGGTGTACAACTGGCACAAGTGGGTGGGCGTGACCGTGCTGCTGCTCGCCCTGGTGCGCCTGGCCTGGCGCTTCACGCACCGCCCGCCGCCGCTGGTCTCCATGCCCTCCTGGCAACGGGGCCTGGCCCATGCCGGCCATGCGCTGCTGTACGTGCTGATGGTGGCCCAGCCGGTCACCGGCTGGATCTACAGCAACTATTCCGGTTATCCCGTGGTCTACCTGGGCAAGATCCCGCTGCCCGACCTGGTCGGGCGCAATCGCGAGCTGGCCGAGGTCTGGGTGGGGATCCATGCCACGCTGGGCATGGTGCTGGCGGTGGTCGTGGCCGGCCACGTGCTGGCGGCCCTGTACCACCAGTTCATCGTCCGCGACGGCACCGTGAAGCGCATGCTGACCTGGCGTGCGCCTACCTGAAGAGGAGGAACTGCAATGAAGTCCCCACGACGCCTGCTTGCCGCCGTCCTGCTGGGTGCCTCGGGCCTGCTGTGGGCCGCGCCGCTGACGGTGGGCCCGGCGACCCGGAGCACGCTGACCGCCACCTTCAAGCAGCAGGGCGTGGCGGTGGAAAACCCCTTCCTGCGCTGGTCGGGACGCATCGAGTACGATCCGGCCGACGTGGCCGCCGCGAAGGCCGAGATCGACGTGGAGATGGACAGCTACGACATCGGCGACCCCGCCTATGCGGCCGAGCTGGCCAAGAAATCCTGGTTCGACACGGCGGCCCATCCGCGCGGCACCTTCCGCTCGACCGCGATCAAGCCCGTGTCGGCCACGCGCTTCGACGCCACCGGCACGCTGACCCTGAAGGGCCGCTCGCAGACCATCACGGTGCCGGTCACCGTGGGCACCAGCGGCGGCGCCACCACCTTCAGCGGCAGCTTCAGCATCTCGCGCAAGGCCTTCGGCATCGGCGATCCGGTGTGGGACGGCGTGGTGGAGGATCAGGTGCTCATCAAGTTCAACCTGGTGGGCGGCCGCTAGGGCCGCCGCCGGACATCGGAGGTAAGAGAAGATGATTCGCAAGCTCGCAACGATCGCAGTGCTGGCGGGAGCGGGCGCTGCCGTGGCGGCGCCGGTGACCTACAACGTCGATCCGACGCATACCTATCCGTCCTTCGAGGCCGACCACATGGGCGGCCTGTCGCTGTGGCGCGGCAAGTTCAACAGCAGCTCCGGCAAGGTGGTGCTGGACCGCGAGGCGAAGACCGGCGAGGTGGAGATCACCGTCGACATGGCCTCGGTGGACTTCGGCCTCGACGCCATGAACGATCACGCGAAGAACCCGGACATCTTCGACGTGGCGAAGTATCCGACCGCCACCTACAAGGGCAAGGTCAGCAAGTGGAACGGTGATGCCCCGGCCGAGATCGACGGCCAGCTGACGCTCAAGGGCGTGACGAAGCCGGTGAAGCTCACCATCAACAGCTTCCTGTGCAAGCCCAACCCGATGACGCGCAAGGAAACCTGCGGCGCCGATGCCGTGGGCACCTTCAACCGCGATGACTTCAACGTCGACTACGGCAAGGACTTCGGCTTCAGGATGGAGACCAAGGTGCTGGTGTCGATCGAGGCCGTGAGGGCCGACTGAGCCCGCAGGTGCCGGATCTCGTCCTGCGCCGCCACGAGGACCGCCGTCTTCGTGGCGGCCACGCCTGGGTCTTTGCCAACGAGGTCGACACCGCCGCCACGCCGCTGTCGGGCATCGAGCCCGGCGCGGCGGTGCGGGTGCTCGACCATGCCCGCCGCTTCATCGGGCATGCGCTGTTCAATCCCCATGCCCTGATCTGCGCGCGGCTGGTCAGCCGCGTCGAGGCCGAGCCCGTGGGTCCGGCGCTGTTTGCCGACCGCGTGCGGCGCGCGCTGGCGCTGCGCGAGCACTACGTGGGCGGCGAGCACTACCGGCTGGTGTACGGCGAGTCCGACGGCCTGCCGGGCCTGGTGGTGGACCGCTTCGGCGACGTACTGGTGGGGCAGATCGCCACGCTGGCCATGGAACGGCGGCGCGAGGAGCTCGAGGCGGTGCTGCGCGAGCAGCTCGCGCCGCGGGTGCTGGTGTGGAAGAACGACGGCGGCGCGCGCGACCTGGAGTCGCTGCCGCACGAGGTCGTCTGCCACGACCGGCCGCCGCCGGCGGAGGTGGAGGTCATCGAGGGCGGGCTGTCCTTTTCCGCGCCGCTGGCCGAGGGGCAGAAGACCGGCTGGTTCTACGACCAGACGGCCAACCGCCGGCTGCTGCGGCAGTTCCTCCCGCGGGGCGCGCGCGTGCTCGACGTGTGCAGCTACGTCGGCGGCTGGGCGGTGTCGGCGCTGGCTGGCGGTGCGTCCGCGGCGCTGTGCGTGGATTCCTCGGCGCTCGCGCTCGACTCGGCCAGCGCGAACGCGAAGCGCAATGGCCTGTCCCTCGAAACGCGCCGCGGCGACGCCTTCGACGTGCTGGCGGCGCTGCATGCGGAGGGACGGCGCTTCGACGTACTCATCGTCGACCCGCCGGCCTTCGTCAAGCGCCGCAAGGACCTGCCCCGTGGCGAGGCGGCCTATCGCAAGCTGAACCAGCTCGCGCTCAAGCTCGCGGCCGGGGAGGCGCTGCTGGTGAGCTGTTCCTGTTCCTGGCACCTGCCGGAGGAAAGATTGCCCCAGTTGCTGCAGTCGGCGGCGCAGTCGGCGGGCGTGGAACTGGCCCTCATCGCCAGGGGCGGACAGTCGCCGGACCATCCGGTGCATCCGGCCATGCCCGAGACCCGCTATCTGAAGGCCATGTTCGCGCGCGTTTGCCGTTAGAATCGCGCGCAATGCTCGAATATCCCGACATCGATCCGGTGGCGCTGGCCATCGGGCCCGTGCGCATCCACTGGTACGGGATCATGTACGTCGTCGGCTTCGCGGTGGCGTGGTGGCTGGGCCGGCACCAGGCGGCGCGACCCGGCAGCACGTGGAAGCCGCAGCAGGTCGACGACCTGATCTTCTGGTCCATGGTGGGCGTGATCGTCGGCGGCCGCGTGGGGTACGTGCTGATCTACGTGCTGCCCTATACGCCGGATCTGCTCGCCCGCGACTGGCTGTATCCGGTGAAGATCTGGCAGGGCGGCATGTCCTTCCACGGCGGACTGGTGGGCGTGCTGCTGGCGCTGGCGCTGTATGCGCGCCGGCATGGCCGCCGCGTGCTCGATGTGTTCGACTTCGTCGCGCCGCTGCCCGGGATAGGCATCTGCGCGGTGCGCATCGGCAACTTCATCAACAGCGAACTGTGGGGAGCGCCCACCGATTTCCGCTTCGGCTTCCTGGTGCCCGACCCGGTCACCGGCGAGGCGGTGGGGCGGCATGCCTCGCAGCTGTACGAGGCGGCGCTGGAGGGCCTGGCGCTGGCCCTGCTGCTGTGGTGGTTCGCGCGCCGGCCGCGGCCGGCAGGCGCGGTGGTGGGGCTGGGCCTGGCCTGGTATGGCTTCGTGCGCTTCATGGTCGAGTTCGTGCGCCTGCCGGACCAGCAGATCGGTTACCTGGCGGGCGACTGGTTCACGATGGGGCAGCTGCTGTCGCTGCCCATGCTGCTGGCCGGCGCAGGGCTGCTGTTGCGTGCGGTCGTGGCGCCGCGTCCCTCGGGCAATTTCGCGACGGCGTGAAGACCTACCTCGACCAGCTGCGCGCGGTGCGCGAGCGCGGAGCGCGCAAGGACGACCGCACCGGCACCGGCACGCTGTCGCTGTTCGGCCTGCAGATGCGCTTCGACCTGTCGGCAGGCTTCCCGCTGGTCACCACCAAGCGCGTGCACATTCCCTCGGTGGTGCACGAGCTGCTGTGGTTCCTGCGCGGCGAGACCAACGTGGCCTACCTGCGCCGCCACGGCGTCACCATCTGGGATGAATGGGCCGACGAAAACGGCGAGCTCGGGCCCATCTACGGCCGCCAGTGGCGCGCCTGGGGCACGGCAGGCGGCCGCCACGTCGACCAGCTCGCCGAGGTGCTCGCGACGCTGAAGCGCGACCCGCATTCCCGGCGGCTGGTGGTCAGCGCCTGGAACGTGGGCGAGCTGCCGAAGATGGCGCTCGCGCCCTGCCATGCGCTGTTCCAGTTCTACGTGGCCGACGGGAGACTTTCCTGCCAGCTCTACCAGCGCAGCGCCGACATGTTCCTCGGCGTGCCGTTCAACATCGCTTCCTATGCCCTGCTCACGCACCTGGTCGCCGCGCAGTGCGACCTCGGCGTGGGCGAGTTCGTCTGGACGGGTGGTGACTGCCACCTGTACCTCAACCATCTGGAACAGGCCGACCTGCAGCTCTCGCGCACGCCGTACCCGGCGCCGCGGCTGGTGCTGCACCGCCGGCCGGCCAGCCTTTTCGACTACCAAGCAGAGGACATCGAGTTCGTGAACTACCAGCATCATGCGCCGATCAAGGCGCCAGTGGCGGTCTGACGTGGCTACCGCAACCAGCACCGCGAAGGCCGGCGGACGGCAGAAGAAGAACGAATGGATCATCGTGAGGCGCTCGCCCGTGCACGGGTACGGCTGCTTCGCCCGCAAGTTCATCCCCAAGGGCACGCGCATCATCGAGTACGTGGGTGAGCGCCTCTCGCACAAGGAAGCGGACAAGCGCTACGAGGACTCCGATCCGAACGACAACCACACCTTCCTGTTCATCGTCGACAGGAAGACGGTGATCGACGCCACCTACGGCGGCAACGAGTCGCGCTTCATCAACCACAGCTGCGACGGCAACTGCACCTCCGAGATCGAGAAGGGGCGGGTGTGGATCGACGCCATCAAGGACATCAAGAAGGGCGAGGAGCTGAACTACGACTACCAGATCCCGCGCGACAAGGATGATCCGCCCAACGTGGACGAGATCTTCGCCTGCCGCTGCGGCTCGCCGAAGTGCCGCGGCAGCATGCTGTGGCCGCCGCTGAAGAAGAAAAAGAAGGCGAAGGCGGCAAGGAAGGCCAAGAGCGCCGCGAAGCGCGGGTCGGGCACGAAGTCGAAGGCCGGCAAGGCGAAGACGCGGGTGAAGTCGAAGAAGAAGACCACCCGGTCGAAGTCGAAGTCGAAGGCCAAGGCGCCGCGCCGCAGGTCCGCCGGGCGCTGACGTGCCCTCGCTGCTGTCGGCGGCGTTCGCCGCGTCCGACAATGACGTGATCGGGCGCGACAACGCGCTGCCCTGGCACCTGCCGGCCGACCTGGCGCACTTCAAGCGCATCACGATGGGCAAGCCCATCCTGATGGGGCGCAGGACCTTCCAGTCCATCGGCCGGCCGCTGCCCGGGCGGCGCAACATCGTCATCACCCGGGGCGGGTTCTCCGCCCCGGGGGTCGACGTGGTGCACTCGATCGATGAGGCGCTGGCGCTGGCCCAGGGCGAACCGGAGCTGGTGAACATCGGTGGCGCCGAGGTGCTGCGCGCGGCGCTGCCGCGCACGCAGCGTTTCTACCTGACGCGCGTGCACGGGCAGTTCGAGGGCGACACCTTCCTGCCGCCGCTGCCGCCGGAAGAGTGGCGCGAGGTCGCGCGCGAGGAACACGCGGCCGACGAACGCAATCCGTATCCGATGACCTTCCTGGTGCTGGAGCGCACCGGCGCCTGACGGGGCCGTTCCGGCGCCCTGCGTCGCTGCGGGATCCGCATCACTCCCGTGGCGGATATCCCGATCCGCGCAGGATCTGCGCACCGGACAGGGCCGTCCATTCCGGTGGCGTGAGCGCGGGGTTCTGCCCGGTGAAGCGCCTGGCGACAAGGACGGCCAGCGGGCGCATGGGCATGTCGGAACCTCCTTCCGGGCGTTGCCTCGTGCGGGCATCAGTCACGTTGGCGGCGGAAAGGTTACCGCCCGGCGGCCTGTCCTGTTTCCGGATCAGGCGCGGGGCTTCGCGGCCCGCGGTGCGCCCATGTTGCCGCGGCTGTAGACGCCGGAACGGTCGAAGCAGCACACGCGCCGCTTGCCGCCGGCCAGCATGTCGCAGGCCGCACGCACGCGTCGCGCGCGGGTCCCGGCCTGCTTCGCGGTGGTGATCCACTGGATCCAGTCACGGCGCGCGGCCGGGGTGATCTCCTTCCAGGTGCGGTGTGCCTCCGGGGAGGCGGCCAGCGCCCGGCGCAGGTCGGCCGGCACCGGCGCTTCCAGCTGCTTCTGCGCCGGCGCGAGCTCCACCTCCACCAGGTCGCCGGGCGCGGCGCCGGCCTCCCGGCGCAGCTTCGCCGGGATCTTCAGCCAGTGGCCGCGTTCGCCGTCGGGTTCGGCATTGGCGCGGAAGGGACGGCCGTTGAGGGTTCCCTCCACCGTGGTGACGCCACGCGTGGGCAACATGCGGCTGGCCTCCCGCGGCAGCACGAAGAAGCACCAGCCGGCCTTCTTCGGCGCCTCGGGCTCGAGCAGGCGGATGCGGAAGCGGATGCAGGCCGGCGGCGCGGCGGATCTGGCCGCCACCTTCTTCGGCGAAACACCGGCGCCCGCACGCCGGGCCGGAGCGCGCGGCATCTACCGGGCCTCCGCCGCCTGCAGTGTGGCGCGCACGGTTTCGGCGGCGGCCTTGCCGAACAGCGTGGCGTCATTGCTGACCATCACCAGCCGGTAGCCCAGGTCGAGGTACTGCCGCGCCTCGGCCGGCGTGCCGGCCGCGATGCCGGAGAGCACGCCGGCCCCGCGCGTCACCTCCAGCACCTTGCGCACCAGCGCCTGCACCTCGGGCGAGGCAGCCGGCCGGCCGCTGGAGAGGAACAGGTCGCCCAGCCCCACGAACAGGCCGTTGACGTGCGGCACCCCGGCGAAATCCGCGGCCGATTCCAGCGAGGTCCAGTCCTCGAGCTGCACCATGCGCAGGCATTGCTCATTGCCGCGGCGGATGTAGTCCTGCATGGGCATCAGCGACCAGCGGCCGGCGCGCGAGGTGAAGCCCAGTCCGCGCTCGCCCTCGGGCGCGAACACCATGCGCCGGGTGATGGCATCGGCCACCCCGGGGCTGGTGATGCGCGGTACCAGCAGGCCGTCGGCGCCGGCATCGAGCAGCGGCTGGATGGGTGAACCCAGGTGATCCGGCAGGCGCACCAGCGCGGCCATGCCCAGCCGCTGGCTGGCGAAGATCATGTCGTACACCCGGTCCAGCGCCAGCGGCGCGTGCTCCAGGTCGATCACGACGAAGTCGAACCCCGCATGGGCCAGCATCTCGAGGGTCTCGAGCGAGGGGATCTTGGCCCAGGTGCCCAACAGTCCCCGCCCGCCGGAGCGGGCCCGGTCCATGAATCCTTCCATCGTCATCCCCCAAGCCAATCTTGCGTAGCGCGATGGTAAGCCAGCGGACGCGGATTCCCCGCATCCGGCCCGGTGCGGGCAACGGCGGGTTCCGGTCCATGCAATCCAGGCCCGAAGGACTGCCGCACCCGCGGTCCTCGCCGCCGCTGGAGCGGGTGTTCAGCCGGCGATGGGTTCGAGCTGTTCGCGGACCAGCGCGTCGGCCTGCCGCCAGTCGAGGCCGTCGAGGAAGGCGGCATCCCTGGTGCCCGCCGGCACCAGCCGGTCGAGCAGCTGCTGCTGCACGCGGCCGCGCGAGAGCGCCGTGGAGTAGGGGATGCGGTCGTGGAACATCACCATCGCGTAGCGCGGGATGAAGCGCCCGGGATGACGGCGCTCCAGCATCAGCTCCAGCCGGCGCTGCACCTGGTGGCGGGGATCGGCCACCGCGTCACGCATCTCGGCATAGTTGTCCAGCGACATCTCCGCGATGGCGTCGGCGTCGGGACGGCGCACCTGCGAGAAGCGGCGGAAAGGCTCGGGCTCGCCGTCGGCCAGCAGCGCATCGAGGATGCGGCAGTCCTCCAGCCCGCAGTTCAGGCCCTGGCCGTGGAAGGGCACGATGGCATGCGCGGCATCGCCGAGCAGCACCAGGCGCTCGCCGAGGTTCCACGGCGAGCAGCGCACCGTGCCGAGCACACCCTGCGGATGGGCCGCGAATTCCGCCTCGAACTCCGGCATCAGCGCCAGGGCGTCGGGGAACTCGCGTTCGAAGAACGAGCGCGCGGCGCCGGGTGCGGCCAGCGCCTCGAAGCTCACCGCGCCGGTGCGCGGCATGAACAGCGTGGCGGTAAAGCTGTGGTCGGCATTGGGCAGCGCGATCAGCATGAAGTTGTGCCGCGGCCAGATGTGCAGCGCCTCGCGCACCCCCAGCGCGCTGCGTCCGTCCACCGGCGGGATGGTGAGCTCCTTGTAGTCGTGGTCGAGCAGCTCGTTGCTGGCTTCGACGTGTCCGGCCGCGGCCAGCGCCTTGCGCAGCGCCGAGCCGGCGCCGTCGGCGCCGATCACGCGTTCGGCCACGAGCTGCCAGGTACGGCCCGCGTCCTCGTCGTGCATCCCGAGCGCGCCGGCCGACGTCATTCCCAGGCACCGCTGCCTGAAATTCAGGCGGATGCCCGGCTGCCGGCCGGCGGCGATCACCAGCTGGCGCGTCAGCTCGGCGGGCGCGTTGGACTGGTTGACCTCGCCCTCGAACTGTCCATAGGGGCTGAAGCCCTCGCGGCCGTCGGACAGGGGAGGCGGCCGGCCGGGCATGGGCACCTTGTGGGGCCGGGGCGATG
>QGUX01000261.1 GCA_003242275.1 Pseudomonadota bacterium
GCCAGGAAGCGCTGCGCGAGCACCGTGGTCTTGCCCGAACCTGCCGGTGCCTGCAGCTGGATGCTGCGGCGGATGTCGCGCGAGCTGACGGGCCTCGGCGTCGCCGTGCAGCGCCATCGCGGGAACCTGGCCGCGCCGTTCAGTCACCGGCTTCCTCCACGGCATCCTCGCCGGCCCGGCGGCACAGCGCCGGCAGGTGGCAGCGCTCGCAGGCGCGCCGGTCGACGGTGAGCGTGGCCTCGCCGGACAGATGCTGCTGCATCAGCGCTACGAGCTGCTCCTGCCACCGGCGCTGGGTGCCGTCCCAGTCCTCGAGGCGCTCCAGTCCCTCCTCGAGGATGCCCTCGCGGGCGGCCACGCCGGCGAAGCAGGCCTCGTGGGGATGCAGGTTCAGCAGCGCCGCGGCGGATACCGGTTGTCCCTGCTGTGCCAGCGCGGCCGCATACACCGCCAGCTGCAGCGGCTGCAGTGATTGCTCATGGAGGTCGATGCGCGTGGGCTGGCCGCTCTTGTAATCGATCAGCAGCGCGTCGCCGCCGACACGGTCGATGCGATCGATGCGCAGCGCGAGGCGCGCGCCGGCGCCCTGCCAGTGCAGGGCCCGCTCGCGCTGCTCCACCGTGAAGGGCGGGCGTTCGCGCTCCAGCTGCAGCACGCTCTTCACGGTCTGGTGCGTGCGCTGGCGTTCGCGCTCCAGCACCGTTGTCGGCAGCCAGCGCGCGGCGGGCGTGGCCTCGACCGCGCGCCGCCAGCACTCCTCCACCAGCGCCGTTTCGCCCGCTGCATCCAGGGCCAGCAGCCCGGCCTGTCCGCCGAGGCGTTCCCACAGGTGCTGCAGCAAGAGGTGCATCAGGCGGCCGCGCACGAAGGCCGGCACGCCCTCCGACAACCCCGCGGGGGGATCTGCGCCCAGCCGCCACTGGGCCTGCGCACGGAACGGACAGGCCTGCTGGGTGGCCAGCAGCGTGGCCCCGCCCTTCAGCGTCACTCCGGGGGATGCCACGGCAACGGGCTCCAGGTGCTGGTCGCCGGCCGGCCTGGAGCACCCGGCCAGCACAGGCATTTCCACCGCGTCACAGTCGACCCAGGCATCGATGTTCCCGGCCAGCGCCGGTGGCCGGTGCAGCACGTCGTCTTCACGCGCGGGAAAGCTCAGCACCAGCTCCCCGCAGCAGGCCTGCCAGCGCGACAGGGCCCACGCGGCCTGCTCGCGGCGCTCGGCGGCGCCGGCCTCGGGCCACCTCGCCCGCCGCTGCTCGGCCAGCGCCACCCAGGCGTCGGGCCGCGGCGCGGCCGGCCAGCGGGCTTCGGCCAGTCCCAGCACCCAGATGCCGTCGTAGCGGACCACGGGATCGGCAAGGCTGGCCGACAGCGTGATCGCCGCATCGCCGGTGGCGGCCTGGTGGCGCGCCTGCCGGGCCAGCCGCCTCAGGCGCGCCAGCGCGGCGCTGGCCGTCAGGGGCGGCAGCACGGCATCCAGGCCGGCGAATTCATCCAGCAGGGCGTGCCAGCGCTCCCGGCGCTGCTCCTCGCGCGAGTCCAGCGGTCGCCCGCGCGCAAATCCGGCCGCGTCGAGCACGGCGGTGAACTGCCGCGCCCACTCGGTGGTGCCGCGGCGGGGGCGCCCGTCGAGCGCCGCGCCGGCCTGCGCCAGCCATCCGGCCAGCACGCCGGCGGCTTCCTCACGCCCGGCGTGCGCGTGCAGCGCCTGCACCAGCCCGTTGCGGGGCCAGCGGGCCAGGCCCTGCTCGCCGATCCAGTCCGCCAGCCGCAGCCGCGCCCCATCGGGCAGCAGCCCGAGGTACGGGCTCCTGAGCAGTGCCAGCAGCGCCGCGGTTTCGGCCGTGTCCGCCACGGCCAGCTCCAGCAGCGCCAGCGCATCGGCGGCCAGCGCCTGGTGCAGCAGTGGCTCGCCGCCCTCCACCGCCAGCCAGCGCGCGCGTGCCGCCTCGTCGGCGTCCGTGCCCGCCGCCAGCGCATTCCACAGCAGCGCACCCTGGATGGACAGGGACGGCTCGGTGCAGGCCGACAGCACCAGCAGGCGCGCGCCCGGGTCCCGTTCCACATGGGACCGGCACCAGCGCGCGCAGGCGGCCAGTTCGTGCTGCAGGTCGGCCGCGCGCAGCCGGCGTGTGGGCGGTGGCAGCTCCGCGGCCGGGGGGGCGAGCAGCAGGGATTCACCCGGCCAGCAGCGCCCGGCCAGCTGCTCCTGCAGCGCCGTCAGGCGCTGCGCGCCCACGATCCGCGGGGCCCGCACCTGCGCCAGGAAGCCGAGTTCATCGGCCCGCGCCAGGCGCAGCGACAGCAGCCCGCGCTGCCGGCATTCACGCCGCACCGCCTCCAGCGCCGCGGCGAGCAGCCTCTCCTCGCGATTGACGGCAAGGCGCGCGGGATCGATGCCCGATTGCGTGGCGCGCGCGGCGGCCTGCATCAGCGCGGTGGCGTGCTGGGTCAGCGAGGCCTCGTCCTCGCCCTCCTCGGCAAGCCCCGCGAGCACGGCCTCCCACAGCGCACGCTCCTGGCTGGTGTCGAGCAGCTGCACCTGCGGCACGGCGCCGCGCAGCGCCGCCTCGCGCCACTGGCGCGTGAGCCAGGCATCCCAGGTATGGATCTGTGGCGTGCTCCAGACGGAGCGGCCTTCGGCCAGCTTCAGGCGCGCCCATGCCAGGCGCACGGCCGCCGCCCGGTGGCGATCGGGAACGATGAGGTCGCGGCCCGATCCGACGGCCGCGACCAGAGCCTCATCCAGCGCTGCCCTGTGCGTAGCGGCGGTTTCCTACTTGAAGCGCGCGGTGGCGTTGACCACCTTCGCGGCGCCGCCGGAGGACTTGGCGCCGTGCCGCGCGGACCACGCCTCGAGCTGCGCCTCGATGCGCTGGAATACGAGCGTGAGGGTCGCGGGATCGGGCAGGATGGTGGTGCGGAAATGATTGTGGTACGGCACGTTGAAGGCGCTGCCCGGCGTGACCAGCACGTGCTTCTCCTCCAGCAGCTCGAGCGCGAACTGCTGGTCGTTGAAGTCGGGCAGCACGTCCGGCCGCACCTCGACGAAGGCGTACAGCGCGCCGCTGGGCGGCGTGAGCCTGAGGAACCGGCTGTTCGCCACCGCCTCGATCACTGCGCGCCGCGATTCGTACAGCCGGCCGCCCGGCGTGGTCAGGTCGAGGATGCTCTGGTAGCCGCCGAGCGCCGCGTGCACGGCATGCTGCGCGGGCACGCCCGCGCACATGCGCATCGAGGACAGCAGTTCCACTGCCGCGAGGTAGTCGCCCGCGCGCTCCACCGCGCCCGAGAAGCTCACCCAGCCCACGCGGTAGCCCGCGGCGCGGTACACCTTCGAGAGCCCCGAGAACGTCGCGCACAGCGTCTCGCGCACCAGCGAGGCGATGGGCACGAACTGCACGCCGTCGTAGGTGATGCCGTCGTAGATCTCGTCGCTGAACACCACCAGCTGGTGCTTCTCGGCCATGCGCGCGATGCGCTCGAGCACCTCGCGCGGATACACGACGCCGGTGGGATTGTTCGGGTTGATCAGCACCACCGCGCGCGTGCGCGGCGTGATCAGCGACTCCATCTCGTCCGGGTCGGGGATGAAGCGGTTCTCGGGCCTGCACGGGTAGTGCACGGCGCGGCCGCCGTTGAGCACCACCGCCGCGGTCCACAGCGGGTAGTCCGGCGCCGGCACCAGCACCTCGTCCCCGGAGGACAGCAGCGCGCGCAGCGTCTGGTCGATCAGCTCGGAGGTGCCGTTGCCGATGAAGATGGTCTCGGTGGAGCCGCCGTGCACGCCGCGGTTCTGCTGCTGCAGGAGGATGGCCTCGCGCGCCGAGTAGATGCCCTTCTGGTAGGCATAACCCTCCGACTGCGGCAGGTTCTGCACCAGCGCCAGGCGCAGGATCTCGGGCGTGCGGAAGCCGTAGGCTCCCGGGTTGCCGATGTTGAGCGAGATGATCTCGTAGCCCTGGCGCTCCAGCTCCATGGCGCGCCGCGCCAGCGCCCCGCGGATCTCGTAGCGCACGTGCTTGAGGGTCTGGCTGGGCTTGATGTTGAAATCGGCTTTCATTCGGCAATTGTAACGTTCCGGCCTGCGGACCGGCCATACGGGACGTATACTGCGCGCCCTGATCCGCCTCCCAGAATCCGCAGAAATCACCGATGAAACGCATCCTTGTGGCCGTAAAACGCGTGGTCGACTTCAACATTCGCATCCGCGTAAAACCTGATAACACGGGCGTCATCACGGAAGGTGTCAAGCAGAGCCTGAATCCCTTTGACGAAATCGCCCTCGAGGAGGCGCTGCGCCTGAAGGAAAAGGGCCTCGCCGATGAGGTCGTGGTGGCCTCCATCGGCCCGGCCGACGTGCAGAACCAGCTGCGCACCGCCCTGGCCATGGGCGCCGACCGCGCCGTGCTGGTCG
>QGUX01000262.1 GCA_003242275.1 Pseudomonadota bacterium
TCCGGGTCCATCACCATCACGCCGTCGAAGAAGGCATCCACCGGGCCGCGCAGCCGGGCGAGCTCGCCGAGCGCCGCCTCGAAGCGGCCCGAGGCCACGTGCCCCGGCACGGTGTGCGCCGCCTGCTGCATGGCCGCGTACAGCGTGCGCTCGGGGTCGAGCGCCAGGCGCGACACATCCACATGGCCGCCGCCGGCCTCGCCGCCGGCAGATTTCTTCAGCAGGTTGGCGATGCGCTTGTTGGCGGCCGTGAGGCTGGCGGCCTCGGGCAGCGCCAGGAAGCCGATCAGCGCGCGCACGCGCGCGTCGAAGTCCCGCGGCGAGTGCGGGCGCGCGGCCAGCACCGCGTCGCAGATCTCCGGCGTGATGCCCGGGATCGGCGGCCCGCCATCCGGCGGCTCCAGCCACGCATTGCGCAGCCGCTCCATCAGGTACTGGTACACGTCCTCGGCCACGGCCTCGCGCGAGGGCGGCGCCTTGCGGCCCTCGGTGGGCGCGGCATCGAACACGGTGTGCACCTTCACCGCCGCGTCGATCAGCTCGAACAGGTCCAGCGGCAGCGCATGCGAGTACAGGATGCGGCACACGCCGATGGCGGCGCGGCGCAGCGCGAACGGATCCTTGGTGCCCGAGGGCTTCTGGCCGATGGTGAAGATGCCGGTGAGCGTGTCGAGCCGGTCGGCCAGCGCCAGCGCGATGCCGGTCCGGGTGGTGGGCAGCGAATCGTTCTGGCCGCGCGGCTGGTAATGCTCGGCGATGGCCGAGGCCACTTCGGCCGGCTCGCCGTCGGCGGCGGCGTAGTAGCGGCCCATCACGCCCTGCAGCTCCGGGAACTCGCCCACCAGGTGGGTGACCAGGTCGCACTTGGCCAGCGCCGCGGCGCGTTCCACCAGGGCTTCGTCGCCGCCGATGCGCTGCGCGATGAAGCGCGCCAGCGGCGTGAGGCGGCGGACCTTGTCGCCGATGCTGCCGAGCTGCGCCTGGAAGGTGACCGCATCGAGCTGCGGCAGGCGCGAGGCCAGCGTGGCGCGGCGGTCCTGCTCCCAGAAGAACGCGGCGTCGGCCAGGCGCGGGCGCACCACGCGCTCGTTGCCGTGGCGCACCGCGCTGAGGTTGGTGCTCTCGAGGTTGCTCACCGCCACGAAGGCATCGAGCAGGTTGCCGTCGGTGTCCTCGACGGGGAAGTAACGCTGGTGGTCCTGCAGCACCGACACCAGCAGCTCGCGCGGCAGCGACAGGAAACGCTTCTCGAAGCGGCCCACCAGCGGCACCGGCCATTCGACCAGCGCGGTGACCTCGTCGAGCAGGTCCTCGCCGACCAGCGCGCGTCCGCCGGCCTCGGCGGCCACCTTCGTCACACCGGCGCGGATGCGTTCGCGGCGCTCGTCGAAGTCGGCCACCACGCGGCCACGCGATTCGAGCGCCTTCTCATAGGCCGCCGGCGAGCTGATGCGGATGGTGCCCTTGCCGTGGAAGCGATGCCCGCGGGTCTTGTTGTCCGCCGGCACATCGAGCACCGTGGCCGGGATGACCTCCCGGCCCAGCAGCAGCACCAGCCAGTGCACCGGCCGCACGAACTGCGCCTCGCCCGCGCCCCAGCGCATGCGCCGCGGGATGGGCAGTGCGTCCAGCGCCTCGCTGACGAAGCCAGGCAGCAGCTCGCGCGCGGCCGCGCCGGGCTTCTCGCCGCTGAACGACAGGTATTCATTGCCCCTGGGATCGGTCTCGCGTCCCAGCGCGGCAAGCTCCACGCCGCAGGACTGCGCGAACGCCATGGCCGCGCGCGTGGGCGCGCCGCTGGCATCGAACGCCGCCTTCACCGGCGGCCCGCGCCGCTGGATCTTCTGCGCCGGCGCCTGCAGCGCCAGCTTCTTCACGCGCACCGCGAGGCGGCGCGGCGTGGCGAAGGCCTTCACCTCGCCATGGGCAAGGCCCGCGCCCTCGATGCGTGCCACCAGCGCGTCGCGGAAGGCCTCCGAGAGCGTGCGCAGCGCCTTGGGGGGCAGCTCCTCGGTGCCCAGTTCGACCAGGAAATCGGCCTTGCTCATGCCGCGCCACCCTGCGGCGCATTCGCCGCGTCGGCGATGAGGATGCGCGGGCCGGCCGCCAGCATCGGGAAGCCCAGCGCCTCGCGGCTGTCGTAGTAGGCCTGCGCCACCGCGCGCGCCAGCGCGCGCACGCGCAGGATGTAGCGCTGCCGCTCGGTCACCGAGATGGCGCGGCGCGCGTCCAGCAGGTTGAAGGTGTGCGAGGCCTTCAGCACCTGCTCGTAGGCCGGCAGCGCCAGCTTCGCCGCGAGCAGGTCATTGCAGGCCTTCTCGTGCTCGTCGAAGTGGCGGAACAGCGTCGGCACATCGGCCTGCTCGAAGTTGTAGGCCGACTGCTCCACCTCGTTCTGGTGGTACACGTCGCGGTAGGTCACGCGGCCCAGCGGGCCGTCCGCCCAGGTCAGGTCGTACACGCTCTCCACGCCCTGCAGGTACATGGCCAGGCGCTCCAGGCCATAGGTGATCTCGCCGGTCACCGGCCGGCAGTCCAGGCCGCCCACCTGCTGGAAGTACGTGAACTGCGTGATCTCCATGCCGTTCAGCCACACCTCCCAGCCCAGTCCCCAGGCGCCCAGCGTGGGCGACTCCCAGTTGTCCTCGGCGAAGCGCAGGTCGTGCACCAGCGGGTCGATGCCGATGGCGCGCAGCGAGTCGATGTACATCTCCTGGATGTCGGCCGGCGAGGGTTTGATCACCACCTGGTACTGGTAGTAGTGCTGCAGGCGGAAGGGGTTCTCGCCGTAGCGCCCGTCGGTGGGACGGCGCGAGGGCTGCACGTAGGCCGCGCTCCACGGCTCCGGGCCGATGGCGCGCAGGAAGGTGGCCGGGTGGAAGGTGCCCGCGCCCATCTCCATGTCATAGGGCTGGAGCAGCACGCAGCCGCGGCTGCCCCAGTACTGCTGCAGGGCCAGGACGAGGTCCTGGAAGGTGGCGGCCGGGGGGCCGATTTTTCGTGTGGCCATCAGGTCTTGGCCGCCCTCGGGCGGCGTGGGTTCGGAAGCGCGGCAGTATATCGGTTACGCCTGCACGGGCTGGCCGCCGCGCGGGCCCCGCCGCAGGGGCACCGAGACGGTGCATCCAGCCCTCCATGGATGCACCATTTTGATGCGACAAGTCGCCAGATGCACTATCATGGTGCACAACGCGCCCCGGAATGCCGCGGTCGCTGGCTAAATCCTTGATCCACAAGACCGCTGCGGTTGGCACAGGGCCTGCAATGTCCGGTAGCCGGCCACGACCGACCGTATTCACCTGGAGGAGCCATGACTACACCGAGCGACGTCCTGAAGATCATCAAAGAAAAGGAGGTCAAGTACGTCGATTTCCGCTTCTGCGACACCCGCGGCAAGGAACAGCACGTCACCGTGCCCGCGAAGCACATCAAGGAAGACATCTTCACCGACGGCAAGATGTTCGACGGCTCCTCCATCGCCGGCTGGAAGGGCATCAACGAGTCCGACATGATCCTGATGCCGGATGCGTCGACGGCCGTGATCGATCCCTTCTATGAAGAGACGACGCTGAACCTGCGCTGCAACGTCATCGAGCCCGCCACCATGCAGGGCTACGAGCGCGACCCGCGTTCGCTGGCGCTGCGCGCCGAGGCCTACCTGAAGTCCACCGGCATCGCCGACTACGCCCTGTTCGGACCGGAGAACGAGTTCTTCGTGTTCGACGACGTGAAGTGGCATGCGGCCATGAACAGCACCGGCTACACCATCGAGTCGTACTCCGGCGCGTGGAACTCCAACACCAACTTCGCCGACCGTCCGAACCTGGGCCACCGCCCGGGCATCAAGGGCGGTTACTTCCCGGTGCCGCCGGTGGATGCCTACCAGGACATCCGCAGCGCCATGTGCAATGCGCTGGAGGAGATGGGCCTGGAGGTCGAGGTGCACCACCATGAGGTGGCCACGGGCGGCCAGTGCGAGATCGGCGTCGGCGCCGGCACCCTGACCCGCAAGGCCGACGAGGTGCTGATCCTGAAGTACGTTGTGCAGAACGTCGCTGCCCAGTACGGCAAGACCGCCACCTTCATGCCGAAGCCGCTGGTCGGCGACAACGGCTCGGGCATGCACGTGCACCAGTCGCTGCAGAAGGAAGGCAAGACGCTGTTCGCCGGCGACAAGTACGGCGGACTGTCCGAGACCGCGCTGTACTACATCGGCGGCATCATCAAGCACGCCAAGGCGCTGAACGCGTTCACCAACGCCAGCACCAACAGCTACAAGCGCCTGGTGCCCGGCTTCGAGGCGCCGGTGATGCTGGCCTACTCGGCCCGCAACCGCTCGGCCTCGATCCGCATCCCGTGGGTGTCGAACCCGAAGGCCCGCCGCATCGAGGTGCGCTTCCCGGA
>QGUX01000022.1 GCA_003242275.1 Pseudomonadota bacterium
TATAGCCGACCTCCCGGACTCTAAAAGGCGCGCCCCCCGCGGTGCCCAACCCCCCGGCATTGGCCCCGGTCCCCGCCCGGCCCCCCCCCTCCAGCGCCCGGGCCGATTGGACCAGCGCGTGACGCTGCGCCAGCCGCTGTACCAGCCGGCCATCCCGGCGGCCGCGCGCGCGCAGCGCGAGCTGCTGCGCGGTGCGCGCGCCGGGCGCGAGGTGATCGAGCAGCGGCTGCGGCGCGACGTGTGGCTGGGGTACCTGGAGTGGCTGAAGGCACTGCGTGCCCGCGAGGTGCTGCAGGCTTCGGAGCGGGTACTGGCCGAGAACCTGCGCGTGAGCGAATCACTGCTCGCCAACGGGCGCATCACCGAGGACCAGATGCTGCGCGCCCGCACCGAGCACCTGGCGATCACGCAGCAGATCCGCGAGATGACCCACCAGGTCGGGCAGGCGCGCAGCTACGTGAACTTCCTCCTGAACCGGCCGCTGGAAACGCCGCTGGAGGATGCGGTGCTGCCGGAAGGAATGCCGCTGGTGGCCGGCGCGGAAGAGGTTCCCGTGCGGCTCCGGCCAGAGCTGGAGCAGGCCGCCGCGCTCGGCGCCGCCGCCGGCGAGCAGCAGCGCGTGGCGCGCGCCGCGCTGCGGCCGTCGCTGTCGCTGGGCGTGGACGCCGGCACGCAGGGCGAGCACTGGGACTTCGGCCCCACCGACCGCTTCGTCGCCGCCTCGCTGGTGCTGAGCTGGAAGCTCTTCGACGGCGGCGCGAACCGCGCCGAGGCGCAGCGCGCGCGGCTTGCGGCGCGGCAGGCGAGGCTGCAGGAAGAGGCCCTGCTGCGCGAGGTCGAGCTGGAGCAGCAGCAGGCCCGCGACCGGCTCGACGCCGCGCGCGACACGCTGGCCGTGGCCCAGGCCCGCGCCGAGGCGGCGCGCGCCGCGCTGCGCATCGCCGAACGCAAGCGCGACGCCGGCACCATCAGCCAGGCCGAGTTCCTCGACGCGCGCCATGCGCTGACCACCGCCGAGCTGGCGCTGAACGTGAACCGCTTCGAGCTGCTGCAGCGGCGCATCGAGCTGCAGTACGCGCGTGGCGGCATCCCGGGCGAGGCGCCCCGCACCAACCAGGAAACCGCGCCATGAGACATCCCCGCCCTGCCCGCATGCACCCGCGCGCGCGCCCCCGATGGCTGGCCGGCCTGGTGGCCGGCGTGCTGCTGGCCGCCTGCTCGCGCGAACCGGAGACGGTGACGCCCGCGCCCACGCCGGTGCAGGTCGCCACGGTCACCGCCGGGCCGGCCATGCCGCCCATCGAGGCCACCGGCATCATCGCCGCGCGCGACGAGCAGCGCCTGTCGTTCAAGGTAGGCGGCCTGGTGCAGCGCATCGCCGTGCGCGAGGGCGATACCGTGCGACGCGGCCAGCTGCTGGCGCAGCTCGACCAGACCGAGATCGACGCGCAGGTGGCGCAGGCCCGCCAGCTCGCGGAGAAGGCCGAGCGCGACCTGGCGCGCGGCGAGTCGCTGTACGCCGACCAGGTGATCCCGCTGGAGCAGCTGGAGAACCTGCGCACGCAGGCCGAGGTGGCGCGCGCGCAGTACGAGGCGGTGCGCTTCAATGCGCGCAATGCCTCCATCCACGCGCCCGGCGACGGCACGGTGCTGCGGCGGCTGGTCGAGGAGCGCGAGAACGTCGCGCCCGGCCAGGTGGTGCTGGTGGTGGGGCGCGAGGACAGCGGCTACGTGGTGCGCTTCGCGGTGGCCGACCGGCAGGTGGTGCGCATCCGCCGCGGCGATCCGGTGGAGGTGCGGCTGGATGCGTGGCCGGGAGAAACCTTCCGCGCCACCGTCACGCAGGTGGCCAGCGCCGCGGACCCGGCCACGGGACTGTTCCCCATCGAGGCGCAGGTCGATCCCAATGGCCGCCGGCTGGTGAGCGGCCTGGTGGGCCGCGTGCGCCTCGCGCCCGGGCCGGACGAGCCGACCCTGCCGCATGTGCCGCTGTCGGCCGTGATCGAGGGCCATGGCGGCAATGCCGCGGTGTTCCTGGTGGACGGCGAGGTGGCGCGGCGGCGCCCCATCGAGGTGGCCTTCATCACCGCCGAAACCGTGGCGGTGCGCGCGGGCCTCACCGTGGGCGAGCGCGTCGTCACCGCCGGCGCGCCCTACCTTGACGACGGCGATGCCGTCGTCGTGGTGCCGTGAAGCTGATCGAGTTCCCGATCCAGCGCTACCAGTTCACGCTGGTGGCCTTCCTGTGCGTGGTGGCGCTGGGGCTGACCTCGTTCCTGAACCTGCCGCGCGAGGAAGATCCCTACATCAAGGCGCCGGCCTTCCTGATCACCGGCATCTATCCCGGCGCCGACCCGGTGGACCTGGAGCGCGAGCTGGCCAAACCGGTCGAGGACGCTGTGACCGAGCTCGATGACGTGACCCGCATCGAGACCACCATCGCCGATGGCGTGGCGGTGGTGGCGGTGGAGTTCGAGGCCGATGCGGACGCGGACCGCAAGTTCGACGAGGTGACGCGCGAGGTCAATGCGCTGCGGCCCAGGCTGCCCGCCTCCATCCTGTCGCTGGAGGTCAGGCGCGCCGGTCCGACGCAGGTGAACATCGTGCAGCTCGCGCTGGTGTCGGACGAGGCGCCGTACCGCGAGCTGGAGGAGGCCGCGCGCGACCTGGAGGACGTGCTCAAGGGCGTCGACGGCGTGCGCAGCACCGACTCCTGGGCCTACCCGAAGCGCGAGCTCAGGGTCCAGCTCGACCCGGCGCGCATGCAGCGGCTGGGCGTGACGCCGCAGCTCATCGCCGAGGCCATCCGCGCCGCCAATTCCAGCGTGCCCGCCGGCGTGGTGGACCTGGGACCGCGCAGCTTCAGCGTGCAGGCCGGCAGTGGCTACGAGAACGTGGAGGAACTGCGCGCCACCGTGGTGCGCGTGGCCAACGGGCTGCCGGTGCGGGTCGGCGACGTGGCCGACGTGTCCTGGGCCGAAGCCCAGCACACGCACCTCGGCCGCTTCAATGGCGAGCGGGCGGTGTTCGTCACCGCCACCCAGAAGCCGGGCTACAACATCCTCGACGTGCAGAAGCGCCTCGACGCGGCGCTGGACGGGTTCGAGAAGACCCTGCCGGCGCGCATCCGGCTGGAGCGCGGCTTCGCGCAGAGCCGCAACGTCGCCGCGCGGCTGTCGCGCCTGTACACCGACTTCGGCATCGCCATCGGCCTGGTGCTGCTGACGCTGCTGCCGCTGGGCCTGCGCGCCGCCGGCATCGTGATGGTGGCCGTGCCGCTGTCCATGGCCATCGGCATGGGCTCGCTGTACATGCTGGGCTACTCGCTGAATCAGATCACCATCGCCGGCTTCGTGCTGTCGCTGGGCCTGCTGGTGGACGACTCCATCGTGGTGGTGGAGAACATCGCCCGCCACCTGCGCATGGGCCACTCGCGCATGCAGGCGGCCCTGCTCGGCACCAGGCAGATCCTGCAGGCACTGCTCGGCTGCACCGCCGCGATGGTGCTGGCCTTCGTGCCGCTGGCGGCCATGCCCGGCATCGCCGGCAACTTCATCCGTGTGCTGCCCGTCACCATCATCTCCACGGTGCTGGGTTCGCTGTTCGTGGCCGTGTTCTTCATCCCCTTCATCGCCAGCCGCGTACTGTCCACCCACGACAAGGAGGGCGGCTCGCTGCACGAGAAGCTGCTGGAGAGGGTGATGGGCGCCATCCACCGCTACTACCGACCGGCGCTGCACTACTGCCTGGCGCGGCCGCGCGCCACGGTGGTGGTGGCCATCGGCGGCGCGCTGCTGCTGACCGCGGCCATGGTGCCGGTGGTGGGCACCAGCCTGTTCCCCAAGGCCGACACACCGCAGTTCCTGGTGACCATCAGCACGCCCGCCGGCAGCAGCCTGGCCGAGACCGACCGCGCGCTGCGTTTCGCCGAGGACGCGCTGCGGCGGCGGCCCGAAGTGCAGATGGTGTTCGCCAACCTCGGCCACGGCAACCCGCAGATCTACTACAACCACATGGTGGCCAACGACGCGCCCAACCGCGCCGAGATCTTCGTGCTGCTCGAGGAGTACGACCCGCGCGGCACGCCGCGCATGCTCGATGAGCTGCGCCGGGAGTTCGAGGCCTTTCCGGGCGCGAAGATCGCCGTGCATGAGTTCGTGCAGGGTGAACCGCTGTCGGCACCGGTGGCGGTGCGCATCATCGGCGAGGACCTCGCGCAGCTGGAGGCGCTGGCCGCGCAGGTGGAGCAGCTGGTAGAGAGCGTGCCGGGCACGCGCGACGTCAACAATCCGCTGCGCATCGCGCGCACCAACCTCGAGCTCAAGCCCGACCCGGTCAAGGCGGCGATGCTGGGCGTGCCGATGTCGGCCTTCGACCAGGCGCTGCGCCTGGCCCTGGCCGGCCAGACCGTGGGCGTGTTCCGCGCCGACGATGGCGAGCAGTACGACATCGTGCTGCGCTCGGCCACCGGCGACCGTGCCGACTGGCGCACGCTGACCGAGGCGCGCGTGCCCACCGTCACCGGGCAACTGCTGCCGGTGGAGCAGCTCGCCGAGCTGCGCTTCGCCGAAGCGCCCACGCGCATCCAGCGCTTCAACCGCGAGCGCGTGGTCACCATCGATGCCGAGGTGGCCAATGGCTACAACACCGCCGAGGTCACCCGCGCCGTGGTCGAGAAGCTCGATGCCTTCGACTGGCCGCGCGGCTACCGATACCGGCTCGGCGGCGAGGCCGAGGCCAGCGCCAAGGCCTTCGGCGGCATCGGCATGGCCATCATCGTGGCGCTGTTCGGCATCTTCGCCATCCTGGTGCTGGAGTTCGGTGACTTCCGCTCCACGCTGATCGTGCTCACGGTGGTGCCGCTGGGCGCCATGGGCGGCATCCTGATGCTGCTGCTGACCGGCTACACGCTGTCGTTCACTGCCGCGGTGGGCCTGGTGGCACTGGTGGGCATCGAGATCAAGAATTCCATCCTGCTGGTCGACTTCACCAACCAGCTGCGCGAGCAGGGCGTGCCGCTGGACGAGGCCATCGAGCAGGCCGGCGAGATCCGGTTCCTGCCCATCCTCCTGACCTCGGCCACGGCCATCGGCGGCCTGCTGGTGCTGGCCGTGCAGGGCTCGGGCCTGTACTCGCCGATGGCCTGGACGATCATCGGCGGCCTGATCGCCTCCACGCTGCTGGCGCGGCTGGTCACGCCGGTGGTGTACAAGCTGCTCCCGCCGGACATCGCCGGCCCGGTGCCTGCCGGGGCGGCCGCGGGCCGCTGATCCGGGCCTTTCCCGCCCATCCGGGGCCGTTTCCCGCGTCCGGATCCGCCCATTCTCGGCGGGTAACAATCATTGGTCAGGTTCCGATAGAATCCCTCTATGGCTGACCTGAAGCTCAAGGACCTGCGCTACCTCGTCGCCGTGGCCGACACCCGCCACTTCGGCCAGGCGGCGGCGCGCTGCTATGTCAGCCAGCCCACGCTGTCGGCGCAGATCAAGAAGCTGGAGGAATACCTCGGGGTGCAGCTCATCGAGCGGCATCCGCGGCGCATCGCGCTGACCGAGATCGGCGCGCAGGTGGTGGCGCGCGCACGGCGCATCATCGAGGCCAGCGACGAGATCGTGACCCTGGCCGAGACGCGGCGCGATCCGCTGGCGGGCCGGCTGCGCATGGCGCTGCTGCCCACCGTGGGCCCGTACCTGCTGCCGCTGGTGGCGCCGAAGATCCGCAAGAAGCTGCCGCGCCTGGAGCTGCTGCTGTACGAGTACCAGACCGGGCCCATGCTGGAACACCTGCAGGCCGGCGACATCGACGTGGGCATCCTCGCCCTGCCCGTGCCCTCCGAGGGCATGAATGAGCTGACGCTGTTCGACGAGCCCTTCGTGGTGGCGGTGCCCGAGGCGCACGAGCTGGCGAAGAAGCGCAGCGTGAAGCCCGCGGACCTCAATGGCGAGACCCTGCTGCTGCTGGAGGACGGCCACTGCCTGCGCGAGCAGGCGCTGGAGATCTGCTCGCGCGTCGACGCGCAGGAGAAGCAGGACTTCCGCGCCACTTCGCTCGAGACCCTGCGGCAGATGGTGGCGGCCGGCAGCGGCATCACGCTGCTGCCGCAGCTCGCCAGCCAGGGCGCCTATGGCAATGCGCGCGGCGTGGTGACGGTACCGTTCGCACCGCCGGCGCCGGTGCGCCACGTCGGCGCGCTGTGGCGCAAGACCTCGGCGCGCGGCCCGGCCATCGAGGCGGTGTGCGAGGTGATCGCCGACACCGCGATCAGGCAGGTCGGCGCGTGAGCGATGCCGACGAAGTCTCGCCGTACGACCGGCTGGTCTGGCCGGAGGGCAGGCTCGAGCAATGGCTGGCGTCCGGCGCACGCCGGCGCGAACTCGTGGCCTATTTCGGCGAGGAGGAGTACGCACGGCTGCGCGTGCTGGCGACCGCCGCCGCGGCCGCCAGGCAGGACCCGGGCCGCGTGGTGTGGTACGTGCCCGGCATCATGGGCACGCAGCTGTCGCTGCCGCGCGCACTTCCGCTGCCGGACAACCTGCTGTGGCTCGATCCCACCGACATCCACCACGGGCGGCTCAAGGCGCTGAAGCTGCCCGGCGAGCCACTGGTTGCCTCCGGGCCCGTGCTGTACACGTGGCTGCCGCTGAAGCTGGCGCTGAACATCGCGGGTTTCAGCGTGCGATGCCTGTCCTATGACTGGCGGCACGACCTCGCGGAGCACGCCGCGGAACTGGCCCGTGCGATCGGCGACTGCGACGCCCGCGACATCAGCATCGTCGGCCACAGCATGGGCGGGCTCATCGGCCGGGCGGTGCTGCGCACGCCGGCCGGCCGGCGCGTGCGCCGGCTCGTCACCCTGGGCACGCCGCACCGCGGCTCCTTCGCGCCGGTGCAGGCGGTGCGCGGCGTGTATCCGCTGGTGCGCCGGCTGGCGCAGATCGATCCCTTCCACTCGCCCGAGTTCCTCTCGCGCGAGGTGTTCTCCAGCTTCCCCAGCCTCTACCAGATGCTGCCCCGCGACATGGATCCGGACCTGATCGATCCCGGCCAGTGGCCCTCGACCGGCCCGCAGCCCAACGCCACGCTGCTGGTGCGCGCGCCGCTGTTCGACCCCGGCCCACCCGACCGGCGCATCGACGCCATCGCCGGCCATGGCTTCCTGACCACCGTGCACGCAACGCCGGTCAGCGGCGAGTTCTGGTATCGCTACGACTACGGCGGCGATGGCACGGTGCCGCAGCAGCGCGCCACCGTCGAGGGCTGCCGCGCCTGGTACTGCGAGGTGGCCCACAACGAGCTGCCCCGCGACGAGCGCGTGCAGGCCGCGGTGGTGGCGCTGCTGAACGACGCCACGCCGACCCTTGCGGAACACGCGCCGGCGCGCCACGATGCGCCGGTGAGCACCTCGGACACCCAGCTCCGGCAACAGCTCAACGGCAAGCTCGACTGGATGCACATGGACATGGACCAGCGGCGCAGCTTCCTCGATTCCCTCAACGCCCCGCCGCCCTCGGCGCGGATCACGCACGACTGACATGCACCGCTACAAGGCGTTCCGCTTCTGCATGCTGGTGGGCGCGGCCGCGCTGCTGGCCGTGGCGCTGTTCTACTTCATCAACTACGCCGTGCTGCTCGACGTGGCGCTGTCCAACAGCAGCCTGAGGGCCGACCTCGCCGCCTCGGTGCGCGCGCTGTGGCTGGCCTTCGGCGGCCAGGCGCTGCTGATCGCGCTGCTCTATTCGCTGGTGGCGTTCCGCCCGCCGGCGGTGTCGCGCGAGGTGGTCGTGCTGCTCGGCCTGCTGCAGATCTTCGAGGCCACGCTGCTGTTCACCTTCGCCGGCAACGTGTGGATGGCGGTGGCACTGGTGGCCGCGGCCGTGTTCGTGCTGGCCGGGACGGTGCTGTGGCCGAAGGAGTGGCCGCTGCCGCAACCGCCGCAGGCGCTGGATGCGACCAGCCCCGCGGCAGCCATCGATGCAGAAGCATCGGCCACGGCGCGCGATACCGTTCCGGCGACCTCGCCCGTGCCGGAGCTGCCGCCGCCGGTCGAGCCGGCCGGCCAGGACCGCAATCCCTGAGCAGGCGCGACGGCCTGCGACGCGCATTCCCCGGGGGACCTGCTCAGACCAGCTCTGACGGCGCGTCGGCCACGCTGGCCGCGCCGCCCTTTACGATGCGCGCCAGTCCCAGCGCTTCCGGCAGCACCTGCTCGGCATAGAACCGGCAGGTCACCAGCTTGGCGCGGTAGAACCCGTCGTCGCCATTGGCCAGCGCGGCCTCGGCCACCGACGCCGCGCGCGCCATCAGCGCGCCGCTGATCGCCAGCCCGCACAGCTTCAGGTACGGCACCGACACCGACAGCGCGAGCTGCGGCCGCTCCGAGTACATCTGCAGCAGCGCCTCGGTGGTATCGCGCAGCGTGGTCACCGCCTCGGTGGCGGCATTGCGGGCCGCCTTGGCCTCGGGCCCCAGCGCGCGCAGCGCATTGAGCTCGGCCAGCAGGTCGCGCACCAGCGCCTGCATGGCCGCGCCGCGGTCGCGGCCCAGCTTGCGGTTGACGAGGTCGTTGGACTGGATGCCGGTGGTGCCCTCGTAGATCGACGCGATGCGCACGTCACGCAGCGGCTGCGCCGCGCCGGTCTCCTCGACGTAGCCCATGCCGCCGTGCACCTGCACGCCCAGCGAGGTCACCTCGAAGCCGGTCTCGGTGCACCAGCCCTTCACGATGGGGATCATCAGCTCGGCGCGCGCCAGCGCGGACTTGCGCGCGGCCTCGTCGGCCAGCCGCGTGCCCTTGTCCAGCTCCATCGCCGCATAGGCGCACAGCACCCGCATGGCCTCGGTGCGGGACTTCATCCCCAGCAGCATGCGGCGCACGTCGGGGTGCTCGATGATGGGCACCGGCGCGGGCTTGCCTTCCACGCGGCCCTGCAGGCGCGTGCGCGCCCACTCGCGCGCGAGCTGGCAGGCGCGCTCGGACTGCGCCAGTCCCTGCGCGCCCACCGACAGCCGCGCGGCGTTCATCATGATGAACATGAACGACAGCCCCGCGTTCGGCGGGCCGAGCAGGTAGCCGATCGCGCCCTCCTTCTCGCCGAAGCTCATCACGCAGGTGGGACTGGCGTGGATACCCATCTTGTGCTCGATGGAGATGCAGCGCAGGTCGTTGCGCGCGCCCAGCGAGCCGTCGGCATTGACCAGGAACTTCGGCACCAGGAACAGCGAGATGCCCTTCGTCCCCTCGGGCGCGCCGTCGATGCGCGCCAGCACGAGGTGGATGATGTTCTCCGACAGGTCGTGCTCGCCGTAGGTGATGAAGATCTTCTGGCCGTAGAGGCGATAGTGGTCGCCGTCGGGCACCGCGCGCGTGCGCAGCAGGCCGAGGTCCGAGCCGGCCTGCGGCTCGGTGAGGTTCATCGTGCCCATCCACTCGCCGGTGACCAGCTTCGGCAGGAACAGCGCCTTCTGCTCCTCGGTGGCCGAGGCGGCGATGGCCTCGGCGGCGCCGCGCGCCAGCGAGGTACCCAGGAAGAAGGCCATGTTCGAGGCGAACATCATCTCCTCGAAGGCCGTGTTCAGCAGCTGCGGCATGCCCTGCCCGCCCAGCTCCTGCGGGATGGCGAGCTGCGCCCAGCCGGCCTCCACGTAGGCCTGGTAGGCCTCGCGGAAGCCCTTGGGGGTGATCACCCCCTCCGGAGTCCAGCGGGCCCCCTCCCGATCGCCGCCGGCATTGATCGGGTCGAGCACGGTTTGGGCGAATCTGGCCGCCTCTTCGAGGATGTTGTCGGCCAGTTCGGCGGTGTAGCCGATGTCTTCATAGAGCGGGCCAAGCGCGGCCTCGCTGCCGAGCAGTTCATGGAGGACGAAGCGCTGTTCGCGCAGGGGTGCCTGGTACATCAATCTGCCTTGCGCGCCGGGATACGCGCGGTTGCGCCGCCCTCGGCCCCGGCCAGCGCCGGGACGATGTTGGCGGCAAGAAACTCGATGAATGCGCGTACCTCAGGCGCCCGGGCGCGGGCCGACGGCGCCACCGCCGTCAGCTCGACCGTGTCGGCCACCTGCCACTCGGGCAGCAGCCGCACCAGGCGTTTCATGGCGATTCCATTGCGGCACATGAACTCGGGCAGCGCGCCGATGCCGAGGCCGGCGGCCACGGCGGCGTGCAGCGCAGTGAGGTCCTGCGCCACCAGCCGCGGCGTGCCGGGCACGGTGACGACGCCGCCGTCCTTGGCCAGCCTAAGGGTCGCGTCGGGGCCGGCCCCGGCCCACAGCAGCGCATGCTGCGCCAGCTCGCTGGGGGACTGGGGCAGGGGCTTGCCGGCCAGGTACTGGGGGGAGGCGCACAGGATCATCGGCGGCACGCCCAGGGGGCTGGCCACCTCGCCCTCGGCCACCCGGCCGTCGGTGCGCAATTCCACGTCGAAGCCGCCGCTGGCGGCCTCCTCGGCGTTCAGCAGGCGCAGCGTGACGCCCGGGAAGCGCTCCAGGAAGCGGGGCACCAGGGGGGCCACCAGCAGCCGGCCGAAGCCCTGGTCGATGGCCACGCGCAGCTGGGCGCCCTCCGTGACGGGCTGCAGGGCCGCCCGGGCCGCCTCGACCTCCAGGGCCACGCGCTGGCAGTGGGCGAGGATGGTGCGTCCGGCCGCCGTCAGGGCGATGCGGCGGGTGGTGCGTTCCAGCAACCGGGCACCCAGCGCCCGCTCCAGCGACGCCACGGCGCGGCTGACGCGGACCTTGGGGACCTTCAGCCGCCGGGCGGCGGCCGTGAAGCCATTATGTTCGACCACCTGGGCAAACACCGCCATCTCGTCGGCGATCATCGGTGAGTGGTTCATTGTCCGCACCAATTCCCCAGCAATTCCCTGAAATTGTAGCGCCGGGCGTGTGAAGTTCGCAGCCCTGCGGCTTGCGTCACGGTAGGCCACCTGTCTCCTTACGCAGACTGCTTGCCCATGAGCGGCGGGTCCGATACCACGATCAAGACCTTGCGTACGAAGGTCGCAGAATCCGCGCTTGCCTTGAGCGAGGCCCTCTCGGGCTGCAACGTGCTCAGGATGTCCATCCACGACGCCACCGGCGCCACCGCGTGGAATGGCGGAGCGCCCCTCACTGCCGCCGAACACGACTTCCTGCTCGACGCCCTGGACTGCTTCGCGCTCGAGCCGGCGCGCAACATGGTCGAGCAGGCCGGCGAGAACGGCATCGGGCTGGCCGCCTTTGCCGCGCGCGACCCGCGCGGCGCGTTGCATGGCGCGCTGCTGCTGCAGGCTGAGCTGGTGACCCTGAACGGCCGGCCCGGGGACCGGCAGATGCCCGGGCATGGCGATCGGCTGCTGCGCCAGCTGGCGCTGCGGCTGGGCAACGGCGCTCCGCAGGTCACCACCGACGCCACGACGACCGGCTTCGGCAACTCCTCGCTGACGCTGTACGTGCAGCAGCTGCTGAAACTGGGCGCCGCCGGCCGCACGCGCCGCTTCGAGGTGTTGCTCCGCACCCGCAATTCACCTTCCGGCCAACCGGTGCTGCCGCAGGAGCTGATCGCCGAGGCCGAGGACCCCGCCTCCGGGGGCCAGCTCGACCGCGCGGTGCTCGGAGAGCTGTGCCGCTGGCTGATCGAGAACCGCGCCCAGTTCGATGTCGAGCCGGCGGCGTTCTCGATCAACCTCTCCACCGGCGCGCTGCTGGACGAGACCTTTCCCGCCTTCGTGGCGCACACCCTGCGCGAGACGCGCCTGAACCCGCGCCTGATCGGCTTCGAGGTGCGCGAGTCGCAGTGCCGCGCCCACTTCGCCGCCGTGCAGCGCTTCCTCGAGCGCTGCGAGGAGATCGGCTGCCACGCGGTGATCGACGACTTCACCTTCCACTCGGACGTGCTCGGGCTGCTGCGCGCCCGCGCGGTGCGCATGCTGAAGATCTGTCCCTCGCTGACGCTGGACGGCCTGGCCGACAAGGTGTCGCAGGCCCAGGTGGCGGCGATCTCGCACGGCTCGCGCGTGCTCGGCATCCACAGCGCCGCCAAGCGCATCGAGTCGGCGAAGGTGCGCCAGTGGCTGGCCGCCGCCGGCGTGGAGTTCGCGCAGGGTTACCTGTTCGAGAGCCCGATCCCGCTGTCCGATCTGGGCGCGGCCCGCATGGCCGCGCCGCATACCCGGCTGTGAGTCCCTACCAGCTGTAGCGCACCCGGTAGCGCACGGTGCGGCTGCCTTCCTTCGGCACGCGCGCGCGGAACACGATGGTGCGCGCGTCCTCGCGCTCGAAGTCCTGGCTCTGCGAGAGCATCTGCCAGTTGGTCCAGCGGTACATCACCTCGCGCACCTGCACCTCCACGTCCTCCTGCTTGTGGTTGCGCAGCGTGACCTCGATCTCCTCCTCCATCCAGCGCTCGCGCGAGTCGATGCGGAAGTCGACCTGGCGGCGCTCGCCGACCACGTCGAAGGCCGAGCCGAGCTTCACGCGCACGCGCTCATCGCGCGGGGTGTGCCCGATGGCGTCCTCGCCGATGAACTCGAGCGAACCGTCGTTCGGGTCGATGCGCGAGACGCGCACGCGCCCGGCCGGCAGCGGCACGCCCAGGCCCGAGGCACGATCGTTGCGGAACACCAGATAGGTATCGACCTTGGCATTGCCGGCGAACGGGAAGCCCGGATCCTCGTAGCGGCCGCCGAAGGCGCTGGCGCCGGCGTAGACCAGCAGCCGCTGCGCAGGAACGCGGCGGGCCGTGTCGAACAGCTCGATCTGCTTGGTGGAGTTGTCCGGCAGCGTGGTCGGTCGCCCGAGCGTATACAGGTGGAACTCGTCGAAGGCCTGCTCCTGGAAGCCGGCGTCCGCCGCGCGCGCCTCCACCATCGTCAGCACGCGCCCCGGGGGGCGCTGCGCCTGCACGCGGTTCACGTCGCCGGCGATCAGCTTCAGCTTCGCGTCCTCGTAGGTGGCGCCGGACTGGTTGATGATGCTGACCCAGGACGAGAGGTCGATGGTGCCGTTCTGCGCATCGCGGCCGTCGCTGTAGATCAGGTTGTAGTCGGCCCACCAGGTGATGCCACCGGTCTGGTAGGTGACGCGCGCGCGGTGCGTGCCGGCGCGCTCGGTGGCAACGTCCCACAGCAGCGTGGGACGCGTGATCAGGCCGCCCGGCAGGTCGGGAAAACGCAGCGCGGAGTAGTCACGCAGCGCGGTGATGGTGCCGTCGTCACCGCGCAGCACCAGGCCGTCGAGCGAGGACAGCAGCGTGCCCGTACTGCTGGCCGTGGCGCCGCCGGCCTGGGGGCGCTCCACCGTCAGGGGCCGGTCGACGAACTTCTGCAGCAGCTTGTCGGTGCTGACGAGGTCGAACTGGAAGTTCTGCTCCAGCACGCGCGCCGACGGGTCGGTCAGCGAGGTGAACGTCACAGTGGTCGGATCGATCAGCGCCGCCACGTCGGTGAAGCGCACCGAGGAGCGCCCGCGCGAGAGCTCCACGGGACGCTCCTGGCGCACCATCGCGTAGCCGGGCACGCCCATGGCATTGGGCGTGCCCTGCCCGGGAAGCGGACGGTAGTACTCGGGCGGAATGCCGCCCGGGCGCGCCGAGCTGTAGATGGTGACGGCCGTGTCCGTCCCCTCGGCGGGTGCGGCGGCGTGGGCAGGCAGGACTGGCAGCAGCACGCCCGCTGCCGCGGCCAGCACCGCGCCCCCGCGGTGAATCGGGAAAGGGAGTGACCTGGCGCTCTGTTTCGTCATGGCGGATCCCCTGGCTGGGTAAACTGTGAATGTGGTCGCATCGGGCGGCGACCCAGAAGGCACGATACCGCAAATGGACGCCGCCTTTATCCAGCAGAACCAGATCATCGAACGCTACCTGATGGGGAAGCTGCCCCTGAAGGGGGCACAGGACTTCGAGCGCTGGTGTCGCGCGCATCCGGAAACCGTGGCCGAACTCGGCCTGCAGGACCGCATCAATGCCGCGTTGCGGCTGCTGGATGCCGCGGGAGAGCCCCTGCCCTGGACCGAAAAGCCACTGGCGCCGTGGCAGAAACTGCCGGTGTTCGGCGGTGTCGTCGCAGTGGCCATCATCGGGCTCGTGCTCGCGCTGTCGTTCTACCTTTCCGGGCGCGAGAAGGACGGGCAGATCGCCGCCCTGCGACGCGACCTCGCGCTGCAGCCACTGCTGCCCGTGCAGGCGACGCGGCCCATCATCGTGGAGATGGCGAGGCAGGGTCCGGAATCCCGGGCGGTGATGACCATCGGCGCCGATCGTACCGAACTGGTGGATTTCAAGTTCGACCTGTCCTGGTCGCGTTACGCGAATTTCATCGTCACCATCGACCGCGAGAACCAGGGCCGTTTCGCGGTGCTGACCAATCTCGCGAAGGACTCCAACGGGCATGTGCGCGTGGCGCTCAACAGCTCGGCGCTGGGCCCGGGCAACTACGACGTGAAGGTCGAGGGACTGGACCGCCGCCGCGGCACCGAGCCGCAGGCGTGGACGCGCTTCCGCGTCGCGCGCTGATCCAGCCCTGCTCAACCCGCCCGCAGCGTCTGCATCGGCGACTGCACCAGCGCGGTGCGGCAGGCCAGCCATCCCGCCATGCAGACCAGCGCGGCACCGGTCAGCGCGCCGGCAATCCACAGCAGCGGATCCGGCCGCCACGGAATCTCCAGCATCGAGCGCGCGATGAAGAAGGCGCCGGTCGACGCACCCGCCGCGGCCACCACCCCGGCCATCACGCCGATGGCGGCAAACTCCGCCAGCACGCCCGCGAGCACCGTGCGGCGCGAGGCGCCCAGCGTACGCAGGATGGCGCTCTCGTAGCGGCGCTCGTCCCTGGTGGCCTGCACGGCCGCCAGCAGCACCACCACGCCGGCCAGCAGCGTGAACAGGAACACCGCCTGCACGGCCAGCACCGCCTTCTCGATGATGGAACGCACCTGTGCCAGCAGGTCGTCCATGTCGAAGATGGAGACTCCGGGGAAACGGCGCACCAGCTCGGCGACGTCGGCCGGTCCGGTGGGACGGAAGCGCGCACTGCCCATCCAGGTACCGGCGGTGCCCTCGAGCAGGCCGGGCGGGAACATCAGGAAGAAGTTCGGCTGCAGGCTGTCCCACTGCACGCGGCGGAAGCTGGCCACGGTGACCTCGACGGTCTCGCCTGCCACGTCGAAGGTGAGCCGGTCCCCCAGCTTCAGCGGAATGGACTCCTCGAGGTCGGTGGCCACCGAGACCAGCGGCTTGCCGTAGTCGCCGGCATCGAACCATTTGCCCGCGGTCACCGTGTTGTCCGGGCCGATCTGCTCGGCCCAGGTAAGGTTCTGCTCGCGACTGGCAAGGCCTTCGCCACGCGGCGTGAGGTAGCGGCGCTCGCCCACAGGCTCTCCGTTGATGGCGGTCATGCGGCCGCGGATCATCGGCAGCATGCGCGTCATCTCCCCGCCCTTGGACGCCAGCAGCTCCCGAAAGGCATCGCGGTCCTCGGGCGGGATGTTCACGAAGAAGTAGTTCGGTGCATCCGCCGGCAGCCGCTCGCGCCAGTCATCGATCAGGTCGCCACGGATGATGGTCAGCAGCAGCAGCGCCGACAGGCCGAGGCCCAGCGCCACGATCTGCACGATGCTCTCGCTGCGCCGGCGTGCGATGTTGGCGGCACCGTAGCGCCAGGCCGCGCCCATGCCGCCGCGCAGGCGCCCGGCCAGCAGCACCAGCAGCCAGCCACCCAGGGCGAGCGCACCCAGCACCAGTGCCAGTCCCACGAGGAATCCCGCCGACAGCAGCACATCGCCGGTGACCCAGTGCACCAGCAGCACCACGGCCAGCACGGCCGGTCCGTAGGCAAGCAGGGTGCCGAGGTGCGGCGCGCCGATGTCGCGGCGGAGCACGCGGATCGCCGGAACGCGCGAGAGCTGCAGCATCGAGGGCAGCGCAAAGCCGGTGAGCAGCAGCAGGGCCGTGGAGAAACCCATCGCCACCGGCTGCCAGCCCGGAGCGGGCAGGTCCACGCTCACCATGCCTTCGAGCAGCGCCAACAGCCCCTGCTGTGCGAAGTAGCCGGCGAGGGCGCCCGCCAGCGAGGCCGCCAGGGCGATGCAGGCCAGTTGCGCCAGACTGATGGTCAGCACCGTAGCCCGCGAGGCGCCGAGGGTCTTCAGCAGCGCCGCGAGGTCGAGGTGGCGCTTCACATAGCGCCGTGCGGTCATGGCGATCGCGACCGCGCAGAGCAGCACGCCCGCGAGGCTGGCCAGCAGCAGGAAACGGCCCGCGCGCGAACGCGCATTGCTGATCTCCGGGCTCGCCTCGGCGATGTCGCGCAGGTGTTCCGCCGGTTTGCTGTTCTCTTCCAGCCAGCGGGCGAATTCGGCCCCTTGCCCCTCGCTGCCGGAGAACAGCGCCGCGTAGCGGACGCGGCTGCCCGGCCGGATCAGGCCGCTGGCCGCCACGTCGGCGTCGTTGATCAGCACCGACGGCGCCAGGTCCACGAAGCCCGAGCCCTGGTCGGGTCGGGAGATCAGCACGCGCGTCACGCGCAGGTCGATCTCGCCGACCGACAGCAGGTCACCCACGTTGGCGTTCAGGGCCGCGAGCAGGCGCGAATCCGGCCAGATCTCGCCGGGCGCGGGAATGCCGCCGGCCGGCACGCCCTGGCCGAAGGGCTCGTCCGCCACGCGCACCGTGCCGCGCAGGGGATATCCCTCCGTCACCGCGTGCACGTTGGCCAGCTGCGTCAGCTCGTCCTTCAGGATCACCGACAGCATCGAGGTGACACGGGCGCTGGCCATGCCGCGGCGGGCCGCTTCCCCATCGTAGGTGGCGTCGATGGCGTCGGGCGACGTCAGGCGAAGGTCGGCGGCCAGCACCTCGCTGGCCTGCAGGCGCATCGCCCGGTCGATGCGCTCGACCAGGAAGCCCACGCCGGTGAGCGCGGCGACGGCGATGAACAGCGCCAGGAAGAGCACCGCGAGGTCACCGGAGCGCCATTCGCGCCCCAGCGTGCGCAGGCCCAGCGACAGCGCGGCGCGCATCAGGCCAGCCTGCCCGCCGTCATCGTGAGCCGGCGCTGGCAGCGCGAGGCCAGCTGGGTGTCGTGCGTCACCAGCACCAGCGTCGTGCCGGACTCGCGGTTCAGCTCGAACAGCAGCTGGCAGATGCTCTCGCCGGTGGCGGTATCGAGGTTGCCCGTGGGCTCGTCGGCGAACAGCACCGCCGGATGCGTGACCGAGGCGCGCGCCAGCGCCACGCGCTGCTGCTCGCCGCCGGAGAGCTGGCGCGGATAGTGGCCGACACGTTTCCCCAGCCCAACGCGCTCGAGCATCGCGCGGGCCGCCGCGGCCGCGTCACGCCGGCCGCCCAGTTCCAGCGGCAGCATCACGTTTTCCAGTGCGGTCAGCGAAGGCACGAGGTGAAAGGCCTGGAAGACGAAGCCGACGCGATTCGCGCGCAGCGCCGCGCGCGCGTCCTCGTCCAGCCGCGTGAGTTCCTCGCCGTCGAGCCAGACCTGTCCTGACGTCGGCACATCGAGCCCCGCCAGCATCGCCAGCAGCGTCGACTTGCCCGCGCCCGAGGCGCCCACCAGCGCCACGGTTTCGCCGGATTCGATGCGCAGCGAAACGTCGCGGACAATGGTCAGTTCGCCCTCCGGACTGTTAACCTTTCGGGTCAGGTCCCGGGCTTCGAGAACGGTCTTGCGCTGCATCCGGATTCTGTTACTCGCGCTGTTGTCGATCGGGGGCGCCACCGCCGGCACTCCCGAGGAGCGCACCCTGCTCGTGTTCGGCGACAGCCTCAGCGCGGCCTACGGCCTGAAGGCCGAGGAAGGCTGGGTCGCCCGCTTGCAGGACCGGCTCCGCCAGCAAGGTTACGGTTACAAGGTAGTGAATGCCAGCGTCAGCGGCGAGACCACGTCGGGTGGCAGGAACCGCCTCGGGCGCGCACTCGACACCCACAAGCCGCAGGTCGTGATCCTGGAACTCGGCGCCAACGACGGCCTGCGCGGATTGCCCGTCCAGGACGCGCGCACGAACCTGGCCGCGATGATCCGCGCCGTGCAGGAGCGCGGGGCAAGGCTGCTGCTCGTCGGCATCCAGATGCCGCCCAACTACGGGCCACGGTATGCCGATGCGTTCGCGGCGATGTACCCGCAGCTCGCGAAGGAGTTCAACGTCCCCCTGGTGCCGTTCCTGCTCGACGGCGTGGCACTGGATGACAGCCTGATGCAGGCCGACGGCCTGCATCCCAATGCCGCAGGCCAGCCGCGCCTGCTCGATAACGTCTGGGCACACCTCGTGCCCCTGCTGGAGCGATGAAGATGAGCGTGGACCGGATCTGGCTGAAATCCTATCCGCCGGAGGTTCCGCACGAGATCGACCCCGGGAAGTACGCCTCGCTGGCCGACCTGATCTGCGATTCGCTGCGCCGGCATGCCGATCATCGCGCCTACGCGCTGCTCGGGCATTCCGTCACCTATCGCGAGGTGGACCGCCTCTCGGCCGCGTTTGCCGCGTGGCTCCAGGCCCGGGGGCTGAAGAAGGGCGACCGCATCGCGCTGATGCTGCCCAACGTGCTGCAGTATCCCATCGCCATGTTCGGCGCGCAGCGCGCCGGGCTCATCGTCGTCAACACCAATCCCCTTTACACGGCCGACGAGCTGCGGCACCAGATGCAGGATTCCGGCGCCGCCGCCATCCTCGTGCTGGAGAACTTCGCGCACACCGTGCAGTCCGTGCTGGCCGACACGCAGCTGAAGCACGTCATCGTCACCGGCGTGGGCGACCTCATTCCCGGCATCAAGGGTTGGGCCGTGAACTTCGTTCTGCGGCACGTGAAGCGGCAGGTGCCGGACTGGACCATCCCGCAGGCCTTCAGGCTCAAGGAGATCCTCCAGGAGTTCGAAGGTCGCACACCCCAGCCCGTCGAGCTCGGCCACTCGGACATCGCGTTCCTGCAATACACCGGCGGCACCACCGGCGTCGCCAAAGGCGCGATGCTGTCGCACGGGAACATGGTCGCCAACGTGCTGCAGGCAGAGGCATGGTTCAGCCAGATCGCGCTCGACCACGCCACGTTCTATTTCGCGTTGCCGCTGTACCACATCTTCTCGCTGACCGCGAACTGCCTGCTCGGCCTCAGGCGCGGCGCCGTCGGCATCCTCGTGCCCAATCCACGCGACTTCCCCGCTTTCGTGAAGCTGCTGCAGAAGGAACCACCCAACTGCTTCCTCGGCGTGAACACGCTTTTCAATGCGCTGATGAACACGCCCGGCTTCGAGCGCATCGATTTCAGCCGCCTCGTCGCCACCGTCGGCGGCGGAATGGCCGTGCAGGCGGCCGTGGCAAAGCGGTGGCTGGAACTCACCGGATGCCCGCTCGCGCAGGGCTGGGGTCTCACCGAGACCTCGCCGGTCGTCGCCGTGTGCCGGCTCAAGGACCGCGAGTTCACCGGCGCCGTCGGCCTCCCCGTCCCCTCCACAGAGGTATCCATCCGTGACGACGACGGCCACGACGTCGGCCTCAATGCCAGCGGCGAAATCTGCGTGCGCGGACCGCAGGTGATGCAGGGCTACTGGAACCGCCCCGACGAAACAGAGAAGGTCATGCTGCCCGACGGCTGGCTTCGCACCGGCGACATCGGCCGCATGGATGACGCCGGCTTCGTGTACATCGAGGACCGCAAGAAGGACATGATCAGCGTGTCCGGCTTCAAGGTGTACCCCAACGAGATCGAGGACGTCGCCGCCCGCCACCCCGGCGTGTTCGAAGTCGCGGCGATCGGCGTGCCGGACGAGCGGTCCGGGGAAGCCGTGGTGCTTTATGTAGTCAAGAAGGATCAGTCACTGACGGAAGAGGAACTGATCGCGTACATGCGCAAGCACGTGACGTCGTACAAGGTTCCGCGTCAGGTGCATTTCCGGAAGGAGCTGCCCAAGACGAATGTGGGGAAGATATTGAGGAGGGCGTTGAGGGAGGACGTAAAGT
>QGUX01000023.1 GCA_003242275.1 Pseudomonadota bacterium
GCGCCCGCATCGCCGCCGCCCGCGCCCGCGGCGAGGCCGCGCTGGCCGAGTACGAGCAGACCGTGCTGCGCGCGCTGCAGGAGGCCGAGGACGCGCTGGTCACCCACGCCCGCTCGCGCGAGCGGCTGCTGCAACTCACCGAGGCGGCCCAGGCCAGCGGCACCGCCGCCCGCCTGGCCCGCCTGCGTTATGAAAACGGCGTGGTCGATTTCCTGCAGGTGCTGGACGCCGAACGCAGCCTGCTGGAGGCCGAGGACAGCCTTGCCCAGGGCCAGGCCGAGGCCGCCACCAGCCTCGTCGCCCTGTACAAGGCCCTGGGCGGGGGCTGGGTGGCGGCCAGCGGCGGATGATCTAGACTTGGAGGGATGCAGTCGTGCCACCGCGCATGCGCCGGCCGTGGCCGGTCTACAACGGCGAATACGCGATGAGTGCCGTCACCTGGGTCGCCGGGCTGTGCCCCAATGCGGCGCAGTGGCGTGAGCAGCTGCTCTCGGCCACCGCGCAGGCCAGCCGCCTGCTGCTGGAATCCTCCGACGCCATGTCGCAGATGCCCGAGGTGCTGCGGCTGATCGGCGAGGCGGCCGAGGTCGACCGCACCACGCTGGCGCTGGTGGACATCTGCGACGACGGCCAGCGCTGGCTGGAGATCAAGTGCCAGTGGACCGCGCCCGGCATCGCGAGCAGCCCCACCGGCGAGGGCACCATCTGGCAGCCTCGCCGCGTCGACTGCTACTGCACCGAGCTGCAGGCCGGCCGGAGCGTGTACCTCTGCGGCAATGACTGGCGCTCGGACATCAGCATCGCCAGCCAGGACGCCAAGAGCTCCATCATCGTCCCCTTCATGATCGACGGCGAGTATGGCGGCGTGGTCGGCTTCGACACCGTGCGCGCCGAGCGCCAGTTCGATGCCGCGGTGGTCGCCGCGCTGGAGATCGCCGCCAGCGTGATCGGCGCGGCCCTGCAGCGCGAGCGGCTGCTGGAGACCATGCGGCGCGAGCGCGAGGCCGCGGCCGAGCAGCGCGTCTCCGAGCTCGCCCGCGCCAATGCGGTGCTGCGCGCCAACCTCGAACGCCTCGCCAGCCAGCCCACCGAGTTCTTCACCCACCTGCTGCTCGAGACCGTGCGCCATGCCGGCGCGGATGCGGCCACCACGCTGGTGCCGCGCTACGACAGCGAGGACTGGCAGGTGGTCTGCCACGTGCAGGACGGACAGGCGACCCAGGCGCCCTTCGCCGGCACGCTGCCCGGCCGCGGCTCGCCCTTCATGGGCCAGATGGTGTCGCTGCGCGAACCACTGCACGTGGCGCTCGACGACGGCAGCCCGCTGCCGGAGTGGCCGGAGCTGATCGCCTTCCATCGCGACGCCGGCCACCGCAGCCTGTACGTGCTGCCGCTGGTGTTCGGCGCGCGCAACATCGGCGTGGTGATCCTGGGCTTCGCCGAGCACGAGCCCGTGCGCAGCGAGCTGGCCGAGCTGCTCGTGGCGCTGGCGCAGCAGGTGACGCTGGCCATCGCGATGAAACGGCTGATGTTCTCGGCCAACCGCGCGGCGGTGCTGGCCGAGCGCAACCGCCTGGGCCGCGAGATCCACGACGGCCTCGCGCAGGCCTTCACCGGCATCCTGATGCAGCTCGGCGCGGCCGAGGAGCAGTTCGAGGGCTCCACGCTCGCGCCGGTGCTCGAGCGCATCCGCGACATCGCGCGCGAGGGACTGGCCGAGGCGCGCCGCTCGGTGCTGGCGCTGCGTCCCGACGAGCAGCCGCGTCCCGGCGGACTGGAGCTGGCGCTGCGCCAGCTCGCCGAGCGTTCCACCGTCGAGGGACGCATTTCCACTTCCTTCCACGGAGGCGGCGACACCGGCCTGCCGCCCGAGCACGAGCATGCCCTGCTGCGCATCGCGCAGGAGGCGGTGATCAACGCCGCCCGCCACGCCCGCGCCGGCAACATCGAGATCCACCTCGAGAGCCGCGAGGAGGAAGTGGTGCTGTGCGTGCGCGACGACGGCTGCGGCATGCAGCCCCTGCCGCAGCTCTATGCGCGGCGGGGCTTCGGACTGGCCAACATGCGTGAACGCGCCGAGGCGCTCGGCGGGTTCTGGTCGCTGGAAAGCGAACCCGGCAGGGGAACCCGCGTCAGCGTGCGCATTCCGCGCGTCGCCAGGAGCGCGGCATGACGAACGTCAATGGCAGCAATGGTTCACTGAACGGCTCCGCCGGCACCCGCATCCGCGTGATCCTCGCGGACGACCACCCCGTGGTGCGCGACGGGCTGGCCACCATCGTCAACCAGCAGAAGGACATGATCGTCGTGGCCGAGGCCGCCGACGGCGACGCCGCCATCGCGCTGTACGAGGAGCATCGCCCGGACGTGATGGTGCTCGACCTGCGCATGCCGCGTCGCGACGGCGTGTCGGTGGTGGAGACCGTGCTCGAACGGCATCCGAAGGCGCGCCTGCTGATCATGACCACCTACGACGGCGACGAGGACATCTTCAAGAGCCTGAGCCGCGGCGCCAAGGGCTACCTGCTGAAGGACGCGCCGCGCCAGGAGATCCTCACCGCCATCCGCGCCGTGGCCGCCGACCAGCCCTACACCTCCGGCGCCATCGCCGCCAAGGCGCTGCAGCGCATGGCGCGCCCCAGCCTCACGCAGCGCGAGCTCGACGTGCTGCAGCAGCTGGCGCAGGGACGAAGCAACAAGGAGATCGGCCGCCGCCTGTCGATCAGCGAGGGCACGGCCAAGACGCACGTGAAGTCCATCCTCACCAAGCTCGATGCGATCAGCCGCACCGAGGCGGTGGCGGTGGCGCACAAGCGGGGACTGATCCGGCTCTGATGAATTGCAGGATGGGGCCGGACCAGCGGCCCCGGTTCCAGGGAGGAAAATCGAATGGGTTGCCGCCGGAGCCCCGAACGGCGCACTGATCATCCTTGCCACGGCAGAGCATGCCGGGCACCTGCCGCGTCGCAGGCACCAGAGGTGGAGCTGGCCATGGCGGGTGAATTCCACGAGGGCTATCCAGTGTCCCCGCCCGGATCAGGCTGGCTGGCCGTCCGCGATGGCGACAGGTTGGCCACCGTCGAGATCGAGAAGCTGTCGCCCGGCTGCACGGCGGCGCCGGCGTGCATCAAGCTGTTCCTGCCGCGCGCCCATCGCTGGTTCACGACCAGGACCCCCTGAACCTCGCCACGGAAGCCCCGGGCCGCATGGAACGCCAGCAATGAAGGCGCTCGCAAGGAAATGCCGGACCACACTGCCGCTGCTCCTGCTTCCGGGAGCGGCCATCGCCGCCACTGCGCAGGTGCAGCTCGAGGAAATCACGGTCACGGCGGGGCGCGTTGCCGGGCGCCTGCACGAGCTGCCGGTCAGTGCCACCGTGGTCGACGGCGCCACGCTCGACGACACGGCCGTCACCCGCTGGGAGGACATCCCGCTGCCGGGCATCAAGGTCGGCCCGGCCGGCCTCACCGACGTGCTGTCCATCCGCGGCATGGCCTCGGGCATCGACTTCGGCTTCGAGCAGTCCGCGCCGGTGTTCATCGATGGCGTGTGGTTCGGCAGTTCGCGCGCCTCGCGCATCGGCTTCCTCGACACCGCGCAGGTGGAGATCCTCAAGGGCCCGCAGCCCACCTGGTACGGCAAGAATGCCACCGCCGGCGCCTTCGGCATCATCACGCGCAAGCCGCATGCCCGGCGCGAGGCCTGGCTGGATGCCTTCCACGAGATCGAGCACGCCGAAACGGCGCTGACCGGCGTGCTGAACCTGCCGCTCAACGAGCAGCTCGCCGTGCGCATGGCCGGCAAGTGGCGGCGCATGGACGGCTTCATGACCAACAGCGTCGACGGGCAGAAGAGTCCGCACTACCGCGACTACCTGGGCCGCGCCTCGCTGCGCTGGACCCCTTCGCCCGGCTGGACCGTGGACGCCAAGCTCGAGTACTCCGACAACCTCACCACCGGCCGCGAGACGCAGTACGTGCGCTGCGCCGCCACCGCCTTTGCCAACCGGCGGCTGCTCAACCCGGCCTTCGAGGACTGCGAGTTCGACCTGACGCGCACTTTCCGCTACGACCCGGCGGCCTACGGCGTGGCGATGGCGCTGTTCAAGGACCCGGAGCGTCCCGGCGAGCGCATCCGCAACCAGATGCTTTCCGGCCGCGCCGCGGCGGAAGGCACGCTCGCCTCCGGCCACGTGCTGCAGGCCATCGTGGCGTACTACGACCATGACTTCCTCGCCTGGGTGAAGCAGGACCATTCCTGGAACCAGCGCCTGCTGGCCGTGTTCGACGACTCGAACCGGCTGGCCAGCCAGGAACTGCGCCTCGCATCCCCTGCCAGCGGCCGCTGGTCCTGGAACCTCGGCGCCTACCACGAGGATGTGGCGCGCTCCAACGGCCCCTTCACCCAGGTGATCCTGCCGTTGCCCCAGATGCAGGCGCGCACCACCAACTGGTACGAGGACAGCAGCGCCTGGCGCCCTGGCGGAGGACGATGGCCAGCAGCCCGCCCCCCTGCTGCCGCTGCGACCCTGGTGGAGCGCCATCCAGTCCACCAGCAGCCGGGAGCTGGCAGAAGCAGCCGCGATGGACCTGCACGGGCGGATCGGAGGCTCCTCGCCTGTCCTGGAAGGATTGCTGGCCGCCGTCGACGAAGCTGCGATGACCCTGCCTGCGGATCGCCCGCGGGTGATGGTGGCGCTGCTCGGCGGCGCGGACACCCACGTCGAGGCCTCCGGGCAGCCAGCGCTCGCAGCAACGCTGCGCGAGCGGCTTGCCCTGCACGACATCAGGCTGCTGCTGGTCGCCGCGAACACGGCCACTCCCGAAGAGGCCCCCGCCGTGGCCGGCAGCCTGCTTGAACTGGCCGCGGCCCTCGACGCGGTCTACGTGGGACAGTCCAGGCCGGCATACCTCGGCGAGTACTCGTCCCTGGGGAAGGCCCTCAAGATCGCGACCGGGAACTTCGTCGCGGAAGAGTACGTGCTGAAACTCACGGCCGCTCCCGGCACTTTCGTACCGGGCGCCACGCTGATGCTGGACCTCGGCCTGTCCTTCCCCTTCCTGGGTTCCCAACCCAGGACGCCGTTCCCCGTCGTCGCACACGTGCGCTGACGGGACGGCGCATCGGCTTCAGGTGTTCTTCGCCAGCGCACCCGACGGGCTGTGCTTCTCCTTCACGAGCCCGTGGACGCACCCTGACGGGCCGGCGGCAGCACCTTGCCCGGATTCAATATTCCCTTCGGATCCATCGCCCGCTTGATCGCGCGCATCAGCTCGATTTCCGCCTCGCTGCGCGTGAAATGCAGGAACGGGATCTTCAGCGAACCGATGCCGTGCTCGGCCGAGATCGAGCCGCGGCGCTTCGCCACGATGCCGTAGACGGCGTTCTCGATGTCGAGCTCGGGAATGTCGTGCCCGGACATGCGCACCGACACGTGCAGGTTGCCATCGGCCACGTGGCCGAAGAACACCGCCACCAACTCCGGCCAGCGGCGCCTGAGCTCGGCATTGATCTCGTCGGCCAGCGGGCCGATCTCGCCGGTGGGCACGCTGACGTCGAAGCCGAGCTGCGGCCAGTGCGCGGTCTTCTGCCACTCGCCGGGTGAATCGCGCACGGCCCACAGCTCGGTGGCCTCGCGCTGCGACTGGGCGATGACGGCATCCTTCACCACGCCGGCCTCGATGGCCTCGCCGATCACCGACACGTAACGCGCCTGGTCGGCGTCCGGATCGGTGCCCAGGGTCTCGATCAGCACATAGGCGCCGTATCCCTGCTCCAGCGGCGGCTTGCGCCCGAGCTTCACGGTGCCGAGCTCGTAGAAATCCGGCCACATCACCTCGAACGCGGACAGCAGCGCGCCGAAGCCGCTGCGGGCGCGCCTGAGCAGTTCCAGCACGCCGGCATAGTCGTCCACGGCGCAGATGCCGGTGCAGGCGCTCCTGGGCTTCGGGAACAGCCGCAGCACCACCGCGGTGACGATGCCCAGCGTGCCCTCGGCGCCAATGAAGAGCTGGCGCAGGTCGTAGCCGGAGTTGTTCTTGATCACCTTGCGCAGCGCGTCGATCACCGTGCCGTCGGCCAGCACCGCCTCCACGCCCAGCACCAGGTCGCGCGCCATGCCATAGCGCAGCACGCGGTTGCCGCCGGCATTGGTGGAGATGTTGCCGCCGATCTGGCAGCTGCCGCGGCCGCCGAGGTCGAGCGGGAAGAACAGTTCGGCGGCATCGGCGGCCTTCTGCACCGTCTCCATGGTCACGCCGGCCTCCACCGTGATGGTGCCGGCGGCGGTGTCCAGCTCGCGCACCGCGCGCATGCGCTCCAGCGCCACCACCACGCAGGGCCCGATGGGCACCGCGCCGCCGGCCAGGCCGGTCATGCCGCCCTGCGGCTGCACGGCGATGCCGTGCTCGTTGCAGTAGGCGAGCACCTTCGAGACTTCAGCAGTGCTGCGCGGAAAGACCAGCGCCTGGATGCCCACGTCGGGCGGGCGGCTCACGCAGAAATCGCGGGTGTGCTTCTCGAGCAGCGTCGTGGTCGGCGCCAGCGCCACGTCGGCGCCGAGCAGGGCCTGAAGGTCGGCCAGTACCTTGTTGTCAGTCATTCCCCCCCACCCAGGCGGCGGTAATACTCGGCGACATTGTCGCGGTACTGGCGCGAGTCGTCGACGGTTTCCGTGGCCCGGGTGGGACGGTTGGCGTTGTCGGCGCTCATGGCCTTCAGCGCCGACAGCTCGATCTGGTTCACCAGCGCGGCCATGCGCTGGTACTCGGCATCCATGGGATCGATTCCGCCGCGGCGCAGGCGGTCGGCCAGCTCGCGCAGCGCGCTGGAGTCGGCCGGCGTCAGGCCGCTGTTGCGCAGCTGCTCGCGGATCTGCGCCAGGCGCTCGGCGGAAATCACGGCCTGGTTGCGCAGGTTGTTCTGGATCACCGGCAGCGGATCGCGGTTGCCGCTGCCGCTGAAGCGGGCATAGCCGCCCCAGCGGTTCGAGCCGCCACCGAAGACGCCGTCGTTGATGCCGCCGTCGGCGCCGCCCTGGGCGCCGCCCTGCTGCGCGCCGGCCTGCTGCTGCTGGCCGGGGGCATTGCCGTCCTGGCCGCGCTGGCCCTGGTTGCCCTGGCCCTGCTGACCCTGCTGGCCGCCGGCCTGGCCCTGCTGGCCGTCCTGCGCATTGGGCGAGGCCACGTTCGGATCGCCCTGGTTGCGGTTCTGCGCCAGGCTCAGCTCGCGCGCCTGCTCCAGCATGCGGCGCACGTCGCCCAGCTCGGCCAGCAGGTCCTCGGTGGTGAGCTGCTGCTGTTGCTGCTGTCGGCGGCCCACCTCGGACAGGGCCACGCGCGCGGTGTCCTCCAGTTCCTCGGCCAGGTCCTCCAGGCGCTGTGTCCGGAAGGGCTCCATGTTGGCGGCCTCGCGCACCCGGCCGCGCTCGATCTGGCGGGCGCTCAACCCGATGCTTCCCACCGGGTCTTCCTCCAGCAGCCGCCGGCGGATCTCGGCCAGCTGGCGGGAGGCCCGCGGCGCGGATTCACCGGCTTCGCGGCGGGTGGATTCGATGCGCCGCTGCAGCTCCTCGAGCTGCCCCTGGATCTCGCGCTTCTCGTTCGCCATGCGCTCGAGCTGTTCGTAGGTCAGGCCCTGCTGCTGCTGCGGCGTGCGTCCGCCGGCCAGGGCGCGCAGCGCCTGCTCGGACTCGCGCTGCCGCTCGGCAATCCGCCGCGCGCGGTCGGCAAGGTCCTCGAACCCGTCGGCGCCGGCCTGCTGGCGCGCCTCCTCCAGCCGCTCGCGCGCGCGCTGCAACCGCGCCAGCGCCTGCTCCTGCGCCTGGCGATCGCCGCCCTGCATCTGCCGCAGCGCCTCTTCCACCTCGCGGGCGGCCTCGGCCGCCGCCTGCGCCCGGCGCTGCTCGCCGGGTGACATGCGGGAGGAAGCGCTCTGCTGCTGCTGGCCGCCCTGGGATTGCTGTCCGCCCTGCTGCCGCGAGGCCTGCTGCTGGCGCGAGCCCTGCTGGCCACTCTGCTGCTGGCCGCCCTGCGACTGTTGCCCGCCCTGCTGCTGGGCGCTCTGCTGCTGGCCGCCCTGCTGCGAGTTCTGCTGCGCGAGCTGCTCGAGCTGGCGCCGCAGTTCCTCGGCCTCGCGCCGCAGCTGCTCCTGCTGCCAGCGCAGCTGCTCGGGCGGGATCTGCTGCCGCTGCTGCTGGCGGGCGAGCTGCTCCTGCCGCCGCGCCAGCTCGCGCAGGCGGCGCTGCACCTCGTCCTCGGCCTGGCTGCGCTGCTGCGGCGAGGACATGCGCGACTCGGTCTCGTACTGGTTGCGCGCCAGGTCGAGCTCCAGCTCGGTCATCTCCGAGACGTCGCGGCCGGCCTGCGCACCGCCACTGCCGCCATTGCCGCCCATGTTCATCGCCACGTTGATGTCGCGGAACGCGGCCTCGGCGCGCAGCAGGTGCTGCAGCGCCTGCTGCTCGTGCGTGACCGCCGTGGCCAGCTCCATCTTCTCGAGGCTGCGCGCGGCCGGCGTCATGGCCTTGGCGGCGTCCTGCACGGCGCGCACGAACTCGTCGACGGCGCGGTCCTGGCCGGTGAGCTGGCGTGCGCGGGCGCGCTGGATCAGCGTCTCGGCCTGGCCGGCCAGCGTCTGCTGCACCTCGGCCAGCATGCGCGCGTTGTCGGCCACGCGCTCCTTCTCGCGCGCGCCGGCCTCCTTCTCGTTGCGCTGCAGGTTCCAGGTAGCGACCAGGATCTCGCGCTGCCGCCGCGAGATGTCGCCGTCCTGGTCCCCGCCGCCGCCTTCGCCGCCACCACCGCCGCCGGCCTGCGCCTGCGTGTAGCGCTGCTCGAAGGGCTGCACCTGGATCAGGAACAGGTCGGTCTGCACGGTGTGCTTGTTGTCGCGCGCCTGGGCGTAGTAGCTCACCAGGTCGCCCGGCACCAGCGCCGGCGCGGAGCCATCCGCGCCCGGCTTCTGCAGTTCCTCCAGCCGCAGCAGCGCCGCGGCCTGGATGTCGCTGCTGCCGGCGGGCAGCTTCTCGCGCCGCCACTCGCCGCCATTGACGGAGTAGTGCAGCTCCAGCGCATCGAGGCGGAAGTCATCGCGTGCCTCCACGCGCACCGGCACCTCCTCGATGGCGGTGGCGCGGTAGTCGCGTCCCGGCCGCACGATGCGGATCTCGGGCTTCTGGTCCTCGACGATCTCGATGGCGTAGTCGGGCGTCAGCGGCACCACCTCGCCGAGGAAGCGCGTGGCGATGCGGTAGTGGCCCTCCTTCTCGATGGCGAAGGTGCCGCTGGTGGTGGCGCCGCTCTGCTTCAGTTCGCGGCCGTCGCCGTCGATCACCAGCAGCGGCGACTCCAGCGGCGCGCTGGTGGTCAGTTCCAGCGTCACGCGCGTGCCGGCCACGGCGCGCAGGTCCCCGCCGCCCTCTTCTTCATGTTCGTCGAGGCCGGTCCAGGTCGGATAGTCGTACCTGACCTTGAAGCGCTCGATGGAGGGCAGGTCGACCACGTTGATGTGGTGCTCGGCGCTCTTCAGCCGTCCCGCGGTGACGTAGTAGCTGGCCGCGTCGCGCACCGCGTAGATGGTGAAGGAGTAGCTGCCGTCGGGATTGCGCTGCATCGGCGCGCTCTCCCAGTCGCCCATCTCGCCGAAACGCACGTGCAGCTGCACGTCGTCGCTGGGGCCTGCGACCAGCGCGGCCACGTCGAGGTCCTGGTTGCGCCGGATGGTGGCATCGCCCGGCTGCACGGCGATGCCGCCGGCGGCGGCCGCGACCCGCGCCGCCGGCGGCAGCTGGCCGAACCAGAGCTGGCGCGCACCATCGCTGATGCCGGTGTTGGCGATGAGCAGCGCGCCGAGCAGCGCCACGCAGGCCGCGGCGCCCGCGGCGGGCAGCGCCCAGGAGCGCGGACGGATGGTTTCTGACAGGGGTTCGCGCTGCGCGAGCGCCAGCGCATCGGCGGCCAGCAGGTCGAGCAGCACCGAGGCCTTGCCCGGTTCCTTCGAACTCTCCTGCAGGTAGGTGGCGATGCGTCCTTCCTGCTGGGGAAGCGCCGCCTCCAGCGCGGCCGCGGCGCGATGGCGTTCCTGTGCGCGCCAGCGCAGCAACCACCACGTGATGGCGCCCGCGGCGGCAGCCGCCAGCGCGATGCGGCCGATCAGTGCCGCCTGCGGCGTGAAGCCGTAGCGGGGCAGCATCCACGCGGCCACCAGCGTGACCAGCAGCAGCGCCGCCATGAGCACCGCGGTACCGCGGGCCGAGAGGATCCAGCGCAGGCGCCTGCGCGCGTGCGAGAGGTACTGGTCGAGCTCGAAACGGGCATTCATGCGCTAGGCTTCCCTTCGGACGCTCAGGTGGTAGTTCGCCACCAATGGCTCCACAAAGGCAAGCGCCACGGCAGCCAGCAGCAACCAGAACCAGATCGGCACCAGTCTTTCGGTGCCCGAAGCAACCCCGTCGGCGCGCGCCGCGGCCGTCGCGGGCTGCTGCAGGGCCAGCCAGCGCGCCCGCGCGTCCTCGTCCAGGGGCGCGAGCAGGGATTCCCGCGGATCGGGGTTCACGGCGATGAAATCGCTGCGGCCCCCGCCACGCACCTCATAGAAGCCCGGCATCTGCGGCACGAAGCGCAGCGACCGCTCATCGCCGGTCAGCATGGTCGTGCGCTGGCCGTCAGGATCGAACACCTGCCCGCCGCCGCGCCGCAGGGAGGTGGCATCCAGCGCCAGGCCGACGGTGGCGGCCGCGGCGTCGAAGCGCGCACCGGCCAGCCACGCCGTGGCCTCGGCCACGAAGCGCACGAACAGCGGATGGATGGCGAGGTCGTTCCACTGCCGGTCCAGCGGCGAGGCGAACACCAGCATGCGGCCCTCGCCCAGCTCCTGCTCCAGCATCAGCGGCGTGCCGTTCTCGAAGGCCATCAGCACCCGCGCGCCCTCGGGCGGCTCGACCGCCACGTGCCTGAAGAAGCGGATGCGCAGCCATGCGCCCGGCTCGCGCAGGATGGCGTGGCTCTGCTCCAGCTCCGCCACGCGCGACGGCTTGCCCGAGGCCGTGCGCGCCGCGCCGCCGGCCAGCTTCGCGCCGCTGACCGGCACCTGGCGGAGCTGCGCGGCCCGCGGACCCAGCGTCATCATCAGCGCGCCGCCGCCGCGCACGTACTCGCCCAGCGCCTTCGCCGCCGCATCGTTCACGAGGCCAGCGTCCGAGACCACCACCGCCGCGAAATCACCGAGCTGGCGGGTGGTGAGCGCACCCGGCTGCGCCGTTTCCACCGCGAACCGCGGCCGCGCCAGCGCCTGCAACGCGGCGCTGAAGTAGCGCGCGTCGTCGTCCTGCACATTGGCCGCGATCACCAGCACCCTGGGTTCCACCCGCCGCAGCAGTGCGTAGCGGGCGTCGTCGGCCGGCAGCACGTCGGCCGGTTCGAGGCGCGCGGTGAGGCGGTGCTCGCCCACGGGCAGCTGGCCCAGCACCACGTGTTCCACGGCATTGGCGCTGGCCGCCGAGAGCCGGCGCCGCTCCTTCACCTCGCCGTTGACTTCCACCACCAGCGTGCGTCCGTCGATGGCGGCGGGATCACCCTCCAGCCGCACCTCCAGGGTGCCCGGCGTGCGCGCATCTTCCGCGGCCGCGGCCACGCGCGCGTTGCCGGCCGCGTCGCCGGCGCCCACGTCCTCGAGCACCAGCCGCACGCCCGGCGGCAGGGAAAGGTCCGCGAAGCGCAGCGGGCTGGCCGACTGCTGCATGTCCGAGACCAGGTGCAGCTGCAGGGTCTCGCCCGGACCCGGTGCCCAGGACACCGAGCCGGCCACCAGCGCACCGTAGTCCAGCCGCGAGAATCCCGGCTCAAGCTGCTGCACGGCCGCGCGCAGCCGCCCGGCGTCGCTGGCGAACACCGGCTGCACCAGCACGTTCAGGCGATGGTCGGCCGCCACCAGCATGCCGCGGCTCGCGCCGCGCACCTCGCCGACCAGCTCCATGGCGCGCCGCTGCGCCCGCTCCCACACGCCCTCGCGCTGCATCGACAGCGAGGTGTCCATCACGATCACGTGCAGGGTGTTGCCGCCCTGCCCCGGCGCCGCCGTGGTGCGCCACATCGGGCCGGCGAAGGCCAGCACGATCAGCGCCAGCAGCGCCAGGCGCAGCAGCAGCAGCAGCCAGTAGCGCAGCTCGTGGCGGCGGCTGCGCCGGATCTCGGCCGGCTCGAGGAACATCGAGGAGGCGAAGGGCTGTCGCTCCTCGGTGTGGCGCGCGAAGCGATGCAGCCACACCGGCAGCGCCAGTCCGGCCAGTCCGAGCAGGAACCACGGCGCCAGCCACATGCCCTAGGCCCTCCGCCTGAACAGCAGGTAGCCGCGCAGCGCCCTGTCCAGCGGCTCGTCGGTGACCAGCAGCACGTGGTCGGCGCGGTTCTTCGCCGCCACCTTGCGCATGCGGTCCAGGTGCGCGCGGATGCGCTCGCGGTAGGTGGTGCGCATGTAGTCGGGCGAGACCTCGATCTGCCGGCCGGATTCCACGTCCTCCAGCAGCACCGACTCCTCCCACTTCGGGTCGAGTTCCATGCGGTCGAGCACCTGGAAGATCATCACGTCGTGCCCGCCCCAGGCGAAGGGCTGCACCGCGCGCGTCAGCGCCTCCGGGTCGCAGTAGAGGTCGGAAATCACCGCCACCAGCCCGCGGCGCTGCATGTGCTCGTGCATCTGCCGGAACGAGCCGGCGAGGTCGGTCTGGCTGCCGGCCTCCAGCCGGTCGAGCTCGTGCAGCAGCGCGGTCAGCGTGCCGGTACGGCTGGAGGGCGGACGGTAGCTCCTGATCTTCGAATCGAAGGCGATCAGCCCGGTGGGATCGTGCTGCTGCAGGGCCATGTAGGCCAGCGAGGCCGCCAGCCACCTGGCATAGCGCAGCTTGGTCACCGGCCCGCTGCCATAGCCCATCGACGCGCTCACGTCGAGCACGATCATGAAGCGGGTGTTGGTCTCGCCCAGGAAACGCTTGATGTAGGTGCGCTCGGTGCGCGCGAACACGTTCCAGTCGATGAAGCGCGGGTCGTCGCCCTCGGCGTAGGCCTTGTACTCGGCGAATTCCTGGCTGAAGCCGAACTTCGGGCTCCTGTGCAGCCCCTGGAAGAACCCCTCCACGGCCGAGCGCGCCACCAGCTCCAGCGTCGACAGCGACGCCAGCACCTCGGGACGCAGCAGCGTCGCGGCGGGGTTCGCGCTCATCCGTGCAGTTCCTTCTGGATCACGCGCGTGAGCAGGTCATCGACGGTGACGCCGTCGGACTCGGCCTGGTAGTTGGCCAGCACGCGGTGGCGCAGCACCGGCAGCGCCAGCGCGGCCAGGTCCTCGAGGGTGACGTGGTAGCGACCCTCCGACAGCGCGCGCGCCTTGGCCGCCAGCGCCAGGAACTGCGTGGCGCGGATGCTGGCGCCGTAGCGGGCGTACTTCTTCACCTCGTCGCTGGAGTTGGGATCGGAGGGACGCGTGGCGCGCACCAGGTTCACCGCCTTGCGCGCCACCTCGTCGGACATCGGCACCTGGCGCACCAGCCACTGGAAGCGCAGGATCTCCCCGGCGTTGGTGCAGGGCTCGATGGGCGGGGGCTCCACGCGCGAGGTGTTGTCCGACACGACCTTGAGTTCGTCGTCGGCCGAGAGGTAGTCGAGCACCACGTTGAACAGGAAGCGGTCGAGCTGTGCCTCGGGCAGCGGATAGGTGCCCTCGAGCTCGATCGGGTTCTGCGTGGCCAGCACGAAGAACGGCGGCTCCAGCCGCCGCGTGTTGCCGCGCACGGTCACCGACAGCTCCTGCATGGCCTCCAGCAGCGCCGACTGCGTCTTTGGCGGCGTGCGGTTGATCTCGTCGGCCAGCACCACGTTGGCGAACAGCGGGCCGGGCACGAAAGTCCAGGTGCGCTTGCCGGTGCCCTGGTCCTCCTCGAGGATGTCGGTGCCGGTGATGTCGGTGGGCATCAGGTCGGGCGTGAACTGGATGCGCTTGAACGACAGCCCCAGCGCCTGCGCCAGCGTGCGCACCAGCAGCGTCTTGGCCGTGCCGGGCAGGCCGGTGATCAGGCAGTGCCCGCCCACCAGCAGCGTGATCAGCAGCTGCTCCACCACCTCGTCCTGGCCGACGATGAGCTTGCGCACCTCGCGGCGGATGGCCCCGAAGGTGGTGCCGAAGCGCTCGACCAGGTCGCGGGTGTCGTCGGAAGAGATCACGGTTGCATTCATCTGCGCTCTCCAGTCATTTCCAGCAGCAGCCTTTGGGCCGGACGGTAGTTGGGTGCGGTCTCGAGCGATTGCAGCAGGTAGCGTTTGGCGCGCGCCTCATCGCCCGTGAGGCGCAGCGCGCGGGCCATGCCGTAGTGCGCGGCGGCCGTATCCAGCGGCTTGAGCGCCAGCAGCACCTCGTACTCGCGCAGCGCCTCGGCGCCGCGCTTCTGCTCGATCAGCAGCCGCCCGAGCCGGTCATGGTTGTCGGGCTCGAGCGGATCGGACCAGTTGACCGCGGCCAGCACCTCGGCGGCCTCCGCATGGCGCTTCTGCGCCACCAGCAGCTCGCCCAGCTTGCGCATGCCCGAGGGGTTCCAGCCGCCGGCCTTGCGCCATTCCTCCCACGCCGCGATCGCCGCCGGGATGTTGCCCGCGCCCTCCTCGGCGGCGGCCAGCACCTCGTAGGCGCTGCCACTGGCAGTGTACTCGGGCAGCATGGTGATCGCCGCCTGCGCCGCCTCGCGCGCCCCGGCCCAGTTGCGCCCCTCCAGCATGGTGTGCGCGCGGCGCATCAACTCGCTCCAGCGCGAGGGATCCTTCAGGTAGGCGGCGAAGCGCTCCTGCATGTAGCGGGTGAACTCCGCGTCGAACTCCTCCGGCGCCACGCCGAACACCGCCCGGATGGCGGCGGCCGTGGTCATCGACGGGTCGCGGAAGGCGCGCAGGAACTGCGCCACGCGCTCGAAGCCGAAGCGCTCGGCGGCGAACAGGCACATCAGGCCGGCCTGCTCGTACGACACCTGCACCTGTCCCTCGTAGGTGGGCCGCATGAAGCCCAGGTCGATGTCGGCCACCGGCAGGAAGGCGCCGTCGCGGAACCGCTCCAGCGTGCGCGTGGACACCGACACGCCCGGGGTCGGCCCGCTGGTCCACTCCTCGTAGACCGAGAGGCCTTCCGAAAGCCAGCGCGGCACGCGGTGCTCGGTGGCCGACAGCGTGAACACATGCGCCATCTCGTGCCACAGCACGCTGCCCCAGTGGAAATCGCCGCGCCGCTGGCCCGAGGGGCTGTCCATGGCCAGCAGGTGCCCGAAGGTCACGCCCAGCAGGCCAATGCCCGTCAGGCCCGCCGTGCGCACCTCGAAGTCCGCATGGTCCTTGTACAGCTCGATGGTGATGGGCACGGTGGGCATGTAGCCGTAGCGGCGCGCGAACGAGGCGATGCTCTCGCGCGCGATCTGCTCCACGTAGGGCCTGAGCGCCGCCGACTCGCTCTTGTGGAGCTGCAGCACCAGGTCCGGCTCCTCGACGCGGATGAAGTCGTAGTTCACCAGCGAGTCGAGCAGCCGCAGCGTGTTGCTGGTCACCACGTTGAAGGGATCGCCCTCGTACGAGGCCACCAGGTGCCCGCGGGCCTCCTCCAGCCGCCCCAGCCGCATCAGGTTCAGGCCGAGTTCGCGCCGTCCCGACCACAGTTCCGGCTGCACCTGCGGGATGCGCGAGAGCCACTCGTTGGCCTCGCGGTAACGGCGGCGCATCACCTCGAAGCGCCCCAGGGTCTCGAACAGGCTGCCGTAGCGCGGGTTGTAGTCGAGCACCTCGCGCACCAGCGCCGCCGGATCGCGGTTGCGCATCACCTCCACCGCCGCCAGCAGCGTCAGCGCCTCCAGCGGCGGCAGTCCCTGCTGCACGGCCAGCTCGCGCGCGCGGCTGGCCGAACGCACGGCCTCGTCGTAATGGCCGGCCTCGATGTCGATGTTGGCCTGGATCAGGTACGCCTCGACCAGCGTGTCGTCCTCGCGCAGCAGCTCGCGGATGTCGTCGCTGACGTCGCCCTCGAAGCGGGCCAGCCCCAGCCGTGCCATGCCCAGGCGAGCCCCCTTGTCCTCGGGTGCCACCTCCAGCACCTCGCGCAGCAGCGCCACCGCATCGTTGAACTGGCCGGCTTGCATGAACAGCCGCGCCCAGCGCAGCCTGGGCAGCACGGCCCCGGGATTGGCCGCCACGGCCTCGCGGAAGGTGTCGTTGGCGGCGCGCAGGTCATCGAGCGCGAACTGCGCCTCGGCGCGCACGTGCAGGTCGGTGCTGCGCAGCAGGTTGCGGTAGCAGTTGCGCGCCTGCTCCACGCGGCCGCGGTGCGCCGGCTCGTCGCAGCGCCGCAGCGCCGCCGGCCGGCGCGAATCGTAGTCGATGTCGGCCGCCGCCGCGGACCAGGACAGCGCCCCCATTGCGGCCAGCAACAGTGCGGGAAGCATCGGCCTACATCGCATCGCCGCCCTCCTCCACCTTGACGCCCAGCGCCGCGAAGCGCGCATCGATGCGATCGCCCACGCGCGCCAGCTCCACCAGCACGGGCTCGATGCGGGCGTAGTACTCGTCCTCGGGCAGGTTGGCCTTCAGTGCCTTCATCTCGGCCAGGCGCGCAATGATCTGGTCCTGCTCGGCGCGCAACGCCGCGAGCTGGGGATCGCCGGCGAACAGCGCCGCCGGCCCCAGGCGCGAGACCACGAAGCGCGCGGGCTCCCGGCCCTCCAGCCGCGCGCGCTCGGTGAGGATGGCGTTGTCGGCCTTGAAGGCATCAGCCACGCGCCGCACCGTGTAGTCGAAGGCCTCGCGCGCGGTGACGTTGCCGTCCTTGTCGGTGTCGGCGGCCTCGCTGGTCAGCGCCTCGGCCCAGAACCCGGCAAAGCGCGTGGCATTGCGCTCGCCGCCCGAGCGCGTGGCCGTGATCACCACGCGGCGGTCGTTGGCCAGCTTCTCGGCCAGCGCACCGCTGGAGCTGGTGGCATTGACCACCAGCTGCTGCGCCGGGATGCGGTCGAGCATCGCCGCCAGCTCGCTGCCGGTGATGTCCGGCCCCTCGATGTTGAAGCGGTATTCGCTGCCGTCGTAGCTGCCATGCCCGATCAGCACCAGCACCAGCTGGTCGCCGGCCTTGAGCTCCTCGGCGGCCTTCTTCAGCGCCGCCTGGATGTGCTCGCGCCGCGCGTTCTTGCCCGCCAGGCGCTGCACCTGCCCGGGATCGCCGGTGGCCGTGGCCGAGGCCTGCGCCACCTGTTCGCTCCACTTGCCGAAGCGCTCCTCGTACTGCGGCTCGCCGCCCATGCCCGCGACCACCACCACGCGCGTGGCCGCCTGCGCCGCCCCGGCGCCCAGCCAGGCCATGGCCGCCATCACGGCCGCTGCCGCGTGACGCCGGCTCACAGCCGCCTCCAGTGCCGCCGGAGCAGCCACTCGCCGGCCTTCAGCAGCGCGAGCAGGAAGAAGGCCAGCGGCATGTTCCACAGGTCCAGGGTCTGCCGTTCGACCACGCCGGCGCGCGAGTAGCGGATGGCCTCGGGCAGCCCCGACAGGTCGTCCAGCGTCCAGTACCGTGCGCCCGTGGTGCGGGCGATGCGCTCCAGCATCGGCCGATGCTGCCACGAGGAGAACTCCTCGAGCACACCATCCGCGCGCCTGAGGTGCGCCACGGCGCGCCCGACTTCCTCCTCGCCGCGGGTGGCCACCAGCTCGACGCGGTACATGCCCGGCGCGCGCGCATCCAGCGCCACGGTGTGGCGGCCGTCGCCGCGGCCGGTGGACTCGATCCGCACCGGCACGGCAAGGCCGTGCTCGGAAGTGGCCTGCACCGTGATGGTGGCATCGTTGAGCGGCGCGTAATCCTTGCCCAGCACCTCGGCTTCCAGCGTCACCGCCGTGTCGTCCTCGTAGACGGCACGCTCGGGCTGCAGCGACACGCGCGCGGGCGAGCCCGCGGCCAGCGTGTACAGCAGCTGGCGCCAGAAGGTCTCGTGCTTCTGGTCCTCCAGCGGCATCTGCATCTGCCAGCGCCACGAGGTGGAAGTGGCCATGATCCAGGTCGAGCCGCGCCCGTAGCGCTGCGAGGCCAGCAGCGGCATCACGCGCGTGCGGTTGCCGGTGCCGCTGACCGCCTCGAGCAGCACCACGGCCGCCGGCCGCAGCGCGCCGATGTCCTGGATGTCGGCGAGCGCCGGCAGCTCCTCCCAGGCCTTCTCGTTCGCCGCCGGGTCGGATTCGAGCCGGCCGATGATGGACTCGCGGCCGTAGTCGGTGAGGCGCACGCGGCTCGCCAGCCGGCCGAAGCCGCGCTCGGCGCCACCCGGCAGCTTCGAGGGCAGGAGCCCCGCGATGGGCACGCGGCTCCAGCCGCCGTCACCCAGGCCGTCACGCCCCGCCAGCATCAGCAGCGAACCGCCGCGCAGGTCGACGAAGTCGCGCAGCCACTCGTGCTGCTCGTTCGACAGCTCCGCGGCCTCCAGGCTGCCGATGATCACCGCGTCATAGGAGAAGAGCTCCTCCCTGGTGGCCGGGAAGCCCTTCTCCAGCTCGTCCGGCGAGGTCAGGCCCTGGCGGTAGTAGCGGTTCGGCGTGGCGCGCACCGCGCTGGCGAGCCGCAGCCCTGCATCGCCCTCCACCGCGCGGCGGATGAACTTGTACTCCCAGCGCGGCTCGCCCTCGATGTAGAGCACCGCGCGGCGCCGGCCATCCACTTCCATCACCGCCTGGCGCTGGTTGTTGGCGAGCCGGGTCTCGCCCTGCGCCGGGTCGACGCTGACGGTGAGGTCGCGCACGCCCGCCGCGCCCGCGGGGAATTCCACGCTCACCGTGGTCACGCCGGCGTTGCCGTTGAAGCGCACGTCCTGCGCAGCGATCAGGCGGCCGCCGTCGTGCACGCGCAGCGTGCCACTGCGCTGTCCCTGGTGGCGGATCGAGACGGTGGCCCGCACCGTGGCATTGGCCATCGCCATCGGCGGCACCGCGAGCTGCACGATCTCCAGGTCGTTGTCGGGCTTCTCCGGCCCGACGCCGACCGTGTGCACGGGAATGCCGGTGGCGGCCAGCCGCGCCAGCGCCGCCTCGTTCAAGGTATCGGCCGTGTCCGCGCCGTCGGTGACCAGCACCACGGCCGCCACCGGCAGGCTGGCCGCCATCTGCGTGACCGTGTCGAGCGCATCGCCGATGCGCGTGCTGGGCGCGCCGCCGCCCAAGGCCGCCAGTGAATCCACCGGCAGGGCGCGGTCGGAGAAGGAGAACAGCCGCAGGTCGGAGCGTTCGTTGATGGCCTCGAGCACGCCGTTGCCGAGCGCCGCCACCGCCTGCTGCCGCCGCGTCGGCGCGCCGGGCTTCTCGGACGAGTTCATGCTGCCCGAGTCGTCCACCAGCACCGCCACCGCGTTCTCGCGTTCCTTCAGCTCCTCCACGTTCAGCACCGGTCGCCACAGCAGCAGCAGCGCCAGCGCCAGGAAGGCCGCCTGCAGCACGCCCAGCACCAGCGCGCGCGGCCAGGAGAGCTCGCGGCGCCGCGCCAGCGTGAACGCGATCGCCGCGATACCGGCAGCCAGGAGCGCCCAGAACAGCCATGTCGGCCAGCCGCGGGCGAAGGCCAGCTCGCCGCTGCGGAATGCCCAGACCGAATGACCGAGCAGGAACTCCAGCATCGCCGCGCCTAGTGCGTCATGGCATACAGCGCGTAGCTGATCGCGAAGCGGTACGCCAGCGCGGTCAGGGGCTGTTCGTACTCGGGATCATCGGCATGTTCCCAGGCATCGCCCAGGTCCATGTTGAAGTTGATCGCCACCATCAGCCGTCCGTGGT
>QGUX01000263.1 GCA_003242275.1 Pseudomonadota bacterium
GTGCCCCTTCCACCGGGCCCCCGATGGACAGATCCTTCATCGAACCCCCTGCCGCATCGCGGCCTCGTTCATGACGGCGCGTCCCGTCGACTGGCGGTACCAGCGGATGGTCGAGGCGATGCCCTCGCGCAGGCCGATGCGCGGCCTCCAGCCCAGGGCGCCGAGCCGCGACACGTCGAGCAGCTTGCGCGGCGTTCCATCCGGCCTGCCGGGGTCGAAGCGCAGGCGGCCCGCAAAGCCTGCTTCGCGGGCGACCAGGCGGGCGAGATCGGCGATGGAGATGTCCTCGCCCCATCCGATGTTGATGGGCTCCAGGCCGCTGTAGCCGCGCATCAGGAACACGCAGGCGTCGGCCAGGTCGTCCACATGGAGGAATTCGCGTCGCGGCGTGCCGGTGCCCCAGACGACCACCTCGTCCGCACCGGTCTCCACCGCCTCGACGAACTTGCGGGTCAGCGCCGGCAGCACATGGGAATCGGCCGGGTCGAAGTTGTCGCCCGGTCCGTAGAGGTTGGTCGGCATCACGCTGATGGCGTCGAAGCCGTACTGCCGGCGGTACGCCTGCGCCAGCTTCAGGCCCGCGATCTTGGCGATGGCGTACCACTGGTTGGTGGGCTCGAGCGGCCCCGTCAGCAGGCAGTCCTCGGTCATGGGCTGCGGCACGTCGCGCGGATAGATGCAGCTGGAACCCAGGAACAGCAGCTTCTCCACGCCATGGCGGTGCGCCGAGGTGATCACGTTCGTCTGGATGGCGAGGTTCACGCCGATGAACTCGGCCGGATAGGTGTCGTTGGCCAGGATGCCGCCCACCTTCGCCGCGGCCAGATACACCTGGGTGGGCCGCTCCGCCGCGAAGAAGTCGTCCACGGCGCGCTGGTCGGTGAGGTCGAGCTCCTCGTGCGTGCGCAGCAGCAGTTCCACCGGCGATTCGCGCTGCAGGCGCCCTTCCAGCGCGCTGCCCACCAGGTCGCGGTGGCCGGCGACGAAGATCCGCTGCCCGTTCATTCCGCGTACCGGCAGGTCCTGAATCCCTCGCGCATCACCACGGCGTCGCGGCGCGCGATCTCGAGGTCCGTTGCAACCATCTCGCGTACCAGGTCGGCGAAGGTGCACTCCGGCTGCCAGCCGAGGCGGGTGCGCGCCTTGGTGGCGTCACCCAGCAGCGTGTCGACTTCCGTGGGACGGAAGTAGCGCGGGTCCACGCGCACCACGGTGCGCCCCGTCCTGGTGTCGATACCCTGTTCCTCCACTCCCCTGCCGCGCCATTCGATGCGCATGCCGAGCGCGGTGCCGGCCGCCTCGACGAACTCGCGCACCGAGTGCTGCTCGCCGGTGGCGATCACGTAGTCGTCCGGTTCGTCCTGCTGCAGCATCAGCCACTGCGCGCGCACGTAGTCGCGTGCATGGCCCCAGTCGCGCATCGAATCCAGGTTGCCGAGGTAGAGGCAGCGCTCCAGTCCCGTCGCGATGCGGGCCAGTCCGCGCGTGACCTTGCGGGTGACGAAGGTCTCGCCGCGGACCGGGGACTCGTGGTTGAACAGGATGCCGCTGCACGCGAACAGCCCGTAGGCCTCGCGGTAGTTCACCGTGATCCAGTGGCCGTACAACTTGGCGGCGCCATAGGGTGAGCGTGGATAAAAGGGCGTGGTCTCGCGCTGGGGCACTTCCCGCACGAGACCGAACATCTCGGAGGTCGAGGCCTGGTAGAAGCGTGTGTGCTCCGCGAGGCCGAGGATGCGGATGGCCTCGAGCAGCCGCAGGGTACCGATGGCATCCGCATTGGCCGTGTACTCCGGGGTCTCGAACGACACCGCCACGTGGCTCTGTGCCGCGAGGTTGTAGATCTCGTCGGGCTGGACCTGCTGCACGATGCGGATCAGGTTGGTGGAGTCGGTGAGGTCGCCGTAGTGCAGGCGCATCTTCACCTGGTGTTCGTGCGGATCTTGGTAGAGGTGGTCGATGCGGTCGGTGTTGAACGAGGACGAACGGCGCTTGATGCCATGCACCTCGTAGCCCTTCGACAACAGGAACTCGGCCAGGAACGCACCGTCCTGCCCGGTGATGCCGGTGATCAATGCGCGTCTCGCCATGTTTCCATCCCTGCCTGTTCATTGCGGGTGCGGCGCGAGACTAGCAAAGCGGGATTGCGGATTGAGTCGGCCTGACGGCAGTCCTACAGGTGCTGATTGCGGATTCCTACAGCGGCACCCACGGTCGCGTTCGAAGATGGCTGCGCGCAACTGCGGCCGCGTGCCCCTCCCGGATCGGCGGGATCGTTGCAACCGGAGATCGGATCCACCAATGACAATTCGAACCATCGTCGCCATCGGCCTCTTGGGTGTCCTCTTCTTCGCCGCGGACGCGCGCGCCCAGCAGTCGGACGCCTACAAGGTCCAGCCAGGCGACATCCTGGCCGTGGCCGTGTGGAAGGAGCCGGAGCTGCAGAGCGATGCCGTCCTGGTGCAGCCGGACGGCATGTTCTCCTTTCCGCTGGTGGGGCAGGTCGATGCGCGCGACAGGAGCGTGGCGGACCTGCAGCAGCTGATCACGGAGAGGCTGGCCCGCTTCATCGCCGATCCCGTGGTCACGGTGTCGGTGAAGGAGGTGCGCGGCAACAAGGTCTACGTCATCGGGCAGGTGAACAAGCCCGGGGAGTTCGTCGTCAACCCCAGCGTGGACGTGATGCAGGCGCTCAGCATGGCCGGCGGAACCACCGCGTTCGCCGCGCTCAACAACATCATCATCCTGCGCCGCAACGGGGCGGGGCAGACCGCCCTGCCGTTCCGCTACCAGGAAGTCATCAAGGGAAGGGACCTCGCCCAGAACATCGAACTGCAGAGCGGCGACGTGGTCGTCGTCCCCTGAGGAGGGCATGCCGTTGCGCAACCCATACCCTCCGGTGCTTGCCGCCCTCGCCGCCCTCGCCGCGGCACCCGGCTCCCGCGCCGCGGAGTGGCGCTTCAGCCCGACCGTTGAAGTGGGCGTGATGTCCGACAGCAACCTGAGGCTGGACGAGGACGAAGGCCGCGCGAGGGTCGAGGGCGGATTCGCATCAGGGCGGTTCGAGGTGCGCGCCGCCACGCCGCTGGCGCAGCTGAGCATCGTGCCGCGCGTGGAGGCCACGTACTTCCCCGCCAGCGAGGACCACGACGAGGACTACGTCAACGGTGGCGCGACGGTGCTGTGGGTCCGCCGCTGGCGGACCGGCGCCAGCCGCTTCCAGGCGGACTACGACGACTCCTCGACCATCACCGGCAACCGCCCCGATGCCGACAGGCCGGATGAGGGCGGGCTCGGTGAGCCTGACCAGCAGGGCGACTCCGGTTCGCTGGCGGTGCGTAACCGCATGCGCACGGTGTACCTGCGCGAAACGCTGCAGTTCAATGTCTCGGACCGCGATGCGCTGGAACTGTCGGCGGGATTCTTCGACCGCCGGTTCGACCGGCAGTCCGTCGACGAGGACGTCTCGTTCACGGCGCTGAGCGGCAGCCTGGGCTGGGCCCGGCAGGTCTCGGAGCGCTCCATCCTGGGCATCCGCGCCCGCGTGCTCAGGTTCGATCCCGAGCTCATTCCGGTCGTCACCACGCATGTCGGCGCGGAGGCCGAATGGCGTTACCGCGTGTCCGAGCGCGTCGAGTCCTACGTCCGCGCTGGCGCCAGCCGTGCCAGCTTCGACGTGTCCGGAGGCCCGGGCCGGCCGGACCGCAATGCCTTCGTCGGCGGCGCCGGCGGCAGCTGGCAGTTGCGCGTCTCGCGGGTGTTCCTCGACCTCACGCGCACCATCGATCCGAATTCCGCCGGCGTGACCGTGGAACGCACGCAGGCACGCTTCCGCCTGGACCGGGACTTCTCGCCGCGCGCCCGCGGCTCGCTGGCCGTGCGCTTCATCGCCGATGACGGCGCCGAGGGTTTCAACGAGCGTCGCTATGTCGTGGCCAGCGTGGGCGCCGAGTGGCGCTTCACGCGCGCGTGGTCGGTGGCGGGCCGCTTCGACCACCGCTGGCAGGACTATGAGCTGACGCCCGGCTCGGCGTCTTCCAATGCCGTGCGCCTGTGGCTGACCTTCCAGCCCCGGCGGGAAGCGGGCGGCGGCGGGCTGGTGGACTGAAGGCATGGAACAGGTAAACAGGAGGTGACGGCCGATGGCTGAGCAGGACACCGCGGGCATGCCCGACTATCTGGGCCTGCTCCGGAGGCGCCGCTACCCGATGATCCTGGCGGGTGGCATCACCCTGCTGCTGGCGGGCACCGGGGCGCTTGGCCCTCCCCCGGTCTACAACGCGCCGGCCGAGTTCCGTGGGTCCCGGGCCCCCCTGCCGGAGGCCCCCGGCAACGCCAAACACGCCGACAGAAACGTCACAAACCTAACC
>QGUX01000264.1 GCA_003242275.1 Pseudomonadota bacterium
CGGTGGTCGGCGCGCCGCGCGACGCCCAAAAGGGCCTCCAGGGCCGCGAGCGCGTCGCGCAGGAAGCGCCGGGCTATGCCAACGACATCCCGCCCAGGGCGCAGGGCACCGCGCTGCGCATGATCCAGGACGCCGAGGCCTACAAGGCGCAGGTGGTGGCGCTGGCCCAGGGCAACGTCGCGCGCTTCAACAGCGTGCATGCCGCCTACGCGCAGGCGCCCGAGGTCACGCGCCGGCGCATGTACCTGGAGACCATCGAGGAGATCTACCGCAACTCGCAGAAGATCGTGGTCGACACGTCCGGCACCAACGGCAACATGATCGTGCTGCCGCTCGACCGGCTCACCGAGCGCGTCGCGCCGCGCACTGCCGCGCCGGCGACGCAGGAGGCCCGGCCGCCGCAGCAGCAGCTCGAGCTGCCGACCGTCACCGTCGAAGGCCGCACGCGGGGGATCCGCTGATGTCGCGCGCACAGGTCATCGTCGTCGCCGCGCTGCTGCTGGTGCTGCTCGCCTGGGGAAGCCTGTTCCAGGTCAGCGAGAACGAGCTGGCCATCCGCACCCAGTTCGGCCGCATCGTGGGCGACAACTACGGCCCCGGCCTGCACTTCAAGTGGCCGCTGATCAACGAGGTGCGCCGCTTCGAGCGCCGCATCATCACCCAGTCCTACCAGGGCGAGACCTTCCTCACCAGCGAGAACAAGGCGCTGATCGTCGACTTCTACGTGAAGTGGCGGGTGCAGGACCCGGCGCAGTACTTCCGCGCCACCAACGGCAGCGAGCAGCTCGCCTCGCTGCGACTGGGCGACAACGTCAAGGACGGCATCAAGGGCGTGGTGGCGCGCCGCACGCTCGAGGAGATCGTGGTCACCGAGCGTGCCGCCTTCACCGGCGACATGATCAGCCGCGCCAACGAGATCGTGAACGAGCTGGGCGTGCAGCTGGTGGACGTGCGCGTGCAGCGCATCGACCTGGTCGACGAGGTGGGCGAGGCGGTGTACCGGCGCATGCAGGAGAGCTTCAACGCGCTGGCCAACCGGCTGCGCGCCGAGGGCCAGGCCGAGAAGGAGCGCATCCAGGCCGAGGCCGACCGGCAGCGCACCGAGATCCTGGCCAATGCGCAGCGCGAGGCGCAGCGCATCCGCGGCGAGGGCGACGGCGAGGCGGCGCGCATCTACGCCGACGCCTACAGGCGCGCGCCGGAGTTCTACGACTTCTACCGCAGCCTCCAGGCCTACCGCGAGGCGCTGGCGCGCGAGGGTGACCTGATGGTCGTCACGCCGGACGGCGATTTCTTCAAGCACTTCGAGTCGGGCGGGCGCCGCTAGGGCGCCCATCCGGTGCGGTGAGGCGTGCATGAACGTGGCCTGGTCCGACCTGCTGGCGGCGCTTGCCCTGATGCTGGTGCTCGAGGGCCTGCTGCCGTTCCTGAATCCGTCCGCGTGGCGCCGCGTCGTCTCGCAGCTCGCCAGGAGCTCCGACGGCGAGCTGCGCGTCGGCGGGGCCGTCTGCATGGTGCTGGGACTGCTGCTACTGACCCTGGCGCGTTGAGAACTTCGATAAGGACCGCAAGATGGGGCGTTTCGTAATCGTCATCGGCACCCAGTGGGGCGACGAGGGCAAGGGCAAGATCGTCGACCTGCTGACCGACCGGGCCGTCGCCGTGGCGCGTTTCCAGGGCGGGCACAATGCCGGCCACACGCTGGTGATCGGCGGCGAGAAGCATGTGCTGTCGCTGATTCCCTCGGGCATCCTGCGCGAAGGCGTGCGCTGCTACATCGGCAACGGCGTGGTGGTGTCGCTGGAGGCGCTGCTGTCGGAGAGCGACGCGCTGATCGCGCGCGGCGTGCCGGTGTTCGAGCGGCTGCGCATCTCCCCGTCCTGCCCGCTGATCCTGCCCTCGCACGTGGCGCTCGACAAGGCGCGCGAGGCGCGAAAGGGCGTCAACAGGATAGGCACCACCGGCCGCGGCATCGGTCCGGCCTACGAGGACAAGGTGGCGCGCCGCGCGCTGCGCGTGGCGGACCTGTTCAACCCGAGGAACTTCGCCGCCCAGCTCGAGGAGGTGCTCGATTTCCACAACTTCGTGCTCACGAAGTATTTCGGCGTGGAGGCGGTGGACTTCGCGGCCACGCGCGATGCGCTGCTCGCGCAGGGCGAGCGCGTGAAGCCGCTGGTGGTGGACGTGACGCGCGAGCTGGCCGAGCTGCGCGCCTCCGACCAGAACGTGCTGTTCGAGGGCGCGCAGGGCGCGATGCTCGACATCGACCACGGCACCTATCCGTTCGTGACCTCGTCGAACACCACCGGCGGCGGCGCCTCGACGGGCACGGGGCTCGGGCCGCGCAACTTCGACTACGTGCTGGGCATCGTGAAGGCCTATGCCACGCGCGTGGGCGCCGGACCGTTCCCCACCGAGCTGTTCGACGCCACCGGCGAGCACCTGGCGCGCGTGGGCCACGAGGTCGGGTCGGTCACCGGGCGGCCGCGCCGCTGCGGCTGGTTCGACGCCGTGGCGCTGCGGCGGGCGGTGATCCACGCCAGCGTCTCGGGACTGTGCGTGACCAAGCTCGACGTGCTCGACGGCCTCGAAACAATACGTATTTGCACCAGCTACCGCCGCCGGGGGGGCGGGAGTAGCGTGCATCCGCCCATGCTGGTGGAGGATTTCGGCGAAGTCGAGCCCGTGTACGAGGAACTGCCCGGCTGGCAGCAATCCACCGTCGGCCTCACCAGCTACCAGCAGCTTCCCGCGAACGCGCGGCGCTACCTGGAGCGCATGCAGGACATCGTGGGCGTGCCGGTGGACATCGTCTCCACGGGACCGGATCGCGACCAGACCATCATCCTGAACCATCCATTCGAATAACGGTCGAACCGTCAAAGCAGAGCTTCACGGGGGAAGTCATGCCGAAGTTTCCGAACACGCTGCCCTTCATTGGCCTGAACCGCCCGGTGCGCATCGAGGCCTCGATCCGCAACCTGGACGTGGAGGGCGAGATTCCCGCGGACGTGCGTGGCGCGTTCTTCCGCGCGGTGCCCGACCCGGCGCATCCGCCCCTGTACGAGGACGACATCACGCTGTCCGCCGACGGCATGGTCAGCCGCTTCCTGTTCGAGGACGGGCAGGTCGACTACGACATCAGGTACGTGCGCACGCACCGCTACGAGCTGGAGCGCAAGGCGCGCAGGGCGCTGTTCGGCCACTACCGGAACCCGTACACCGACGATCCTTCCGTGCGCGATCCCTCGCGTCCGGACCTGCGCACCGTGGCCAACACCACGCCGGTGTGGCACGGCGGCCGCCTGTTCATGACCAAGGAGGACGGCCGCCCCTGGGAGGTCAACCCGCACACGCTCGAGACCGAGGGCTACTGGGACTACGAGGGCGCGCTGAAGTCGCAGACGCTGACCGCGCATCCGCGCATCGATCCGGTTACCGGCGAGATGTTCACCTACGGCTACGAGGCCGCGGGCCTGGCCACGCGCGACGTGGCCTACTGCGTGGTCGGGCCGGACGGGAAACTCAAGTCCGAGGAGTGGTTCCAGGCCCCCTACGTGGCCTCGCTGCACGACTTCTGCATCACGGAAAAGTGGGCGGTGTTCCCGATCTTCCCGACCACCTGCGACCTGGAGCGGCTGAAGGCCGGCGGTCCGCACTGGGCGCACCAGCAGGACCTGGAAAGCTGGGTGGGCGTGATGCCGCGCTATGGCAAGGCCAGCGAGATCCGCTGGTTCAAGGGCCCGAAGGGCGTGTCGGCCTTCCACATGACCAATGCCTTCGACGACGGCGACCGCATCCACATGGACATCTGCCTGTCGGAGACCAATGCCTTCCCGTTCATGCGCGAGGCGGGCGGCATCCACAAGAACCAGTGGGAGATCAAGAGCGCGCTGACGCGCTGGACCATCGACATGTCCGGCGGCAGCGACAGCATCACTTCCACCGAGATCGGTCCGCCGGGCGACCTGCCGCGCATCCGCGACGCCGACCAGGGCCGGCCGTACAGCATCATCTGGCTGCCGTCGATGAACCCGCAGGCCAAGGGCCCGCCGCTGGTGGGCAACGTGGTCGGCGCGGCGTTCAACTGCCTGCTGCGGCTGGACCTCGACACCCGCACCATCGACGCGCTGAACCTCGACCCGGGCATGGCCATCAGCGAACCGGTGCACGTGCCTTCCAGCAAGCCCGGCCATGGTGGCTGGCTGCTGGCCGTGGTCGACCGCCAGGCCGAGCGCGACTACGACAGCGAGCTGTGGATCATCGACGCGGACAACATCGCCGCGCCGCCGGTGGCCCGGGTGAAGGTGCCGCTGCCGGTGCGCCCCCAGGTGCATGGCTCCTGGGTGAGCGCGAAGCAGCTGG
>QGUX01000265.1 GCA_003242275.1 Pseudomonadota bacterium
ACCACGTGGCGTAGGTCGAGAACTTGTAGCCGCGGCGGTACTCGAACTTGTCCACCGCCTTCATCAGGCCGATGTTGCCCTCCTGGATCAGGTCCAGGAACTGCAGGCCGCGGTTGGTGTACTTCTTGGCGATGGAGATCACCAGGCGCAGGTTGGCCTCGACCATCTCCTTCTTCGCGCGGCGCGCCTTGGCCTCGCCGATCGACACCTCGCGGTTGATCTCCTTGATGTCGTTGATCGACAGGTGCTGCGCGGCCTCGATCTCGGCCAGCTTCTTCTGGCGCTTCTCGATCTCCTCGGCGTACTTCGCCAGCGCGGCGCTGTACTTCTTGCCCGCCCTGGTGTGCTTGGCCAGCCACTTCAGGTTGGTCTCGTTGCGCGGGAAGGAGGTGACGAAGTCCTTGCGCGGCATGCCGGCGTCGCGCACGCACATCGTCATGATCTCCTTCTCGAGCTGGCGGATCTCGGAGATGTGGTTGCGCAGCTGCTGGATCAGCAGGTCGAACATGCGCGGCGCGAGCTTCAGCTCCATGAACTCGGCCGCAGCCCTGGCGCGGGCCTTGACCGTCTTGGGATCGGCCGGGCCGTGCTTCTGCAGGCAGGCGATCACGTTCTGGTGCAGCTTGGCGAGCTGCGCGAAGCGGCGGGCGGCCTCTTCCGGATCCGGGCCGGTGTCGATGGCCTCCTCGGCGTCGGTGTCCTTTTCCTCCTCCTCGTCCTCGTCGGCCTTGTCGGCGGCCGCCTCGAGCTTGGTCGGGTTCTGCGGCTGCGCGATGACGTCGGGCGCGTTCGGATCGATGAAGCCGGTGATCACGTCGGCGAGGCGGCCCTGGCCGGCCTTCACCTGTTCGTAGGCGGCGAGCAGGTGCTCGTAGGTGGCCGGATAATTGGCCAGCGCGCGGCGCACGGCATCGAGGCCTTCCTCGATGCGCTTGGCGATGCTGATCTCGCCCTCGCGGGTGAGCAGCTCCACCGTGCCCATCTCGCGCATGTACATGCGCACCGGGTCGGTGGTGCGGCCGAGCTCGGCATCGAGCGCGGCCAGCGCGGCGGCGGCCTCCTCGATGGCCTCTTCGTCGGCCGGCTGGGAATTCTCCGTGGCGAGCAGCGGCTCCGAGTCCGGGGCCTTCTCGTACACGGGAATACCCATGTCGTTGATCATGTTGACGATATCTTCGATCTGCTCCGGATCGACGATCTCGCTGGGCAGGTGGTCGTTCACCTGCGAGTAGGTCAGGTAGCTCTGCTCCTTGCCGAGCGCGATCAGCAACTTGAGCTGAGACTGGCGTTCTTCAGGCATGACGGGGGCGCGGCGCTCCACATTGGTGAGCACCTCGGGTTCGTGGTTGCCGCCGGACTCCGCGTTGCGGGACTTGCGACGACCGGGCTTGGGGGCCGCCTCGGCCGCGGGCCTGGCCACCGGCGGGGTGGCGGCGGCGGGGGGCGGAGTTGCGCTCGCCTTCGGGGCCGCCTTCTTCGCGCCGGGGGCAGCCTTGCCCTTTGCCGCAACGGCCTTGTCCTTCTCGCGCGCCTTGGAAGCGGCTGCCGTCTTGCCCTTGGCGGCCGGTTTCGCCGGCGGCTTTGCGCTCTTCGCGGCGGTGGTCTTGGCGGCCTTGGAACGGGTGGCCTTGGACGCAGCCTTCGAAGAAGCGGCGGCCTTGGACTTGGCAGATTTCTGGGGCTTGCGAGTTGGCGCCATGAGCTCTCCAGCAGTCGAATGGGGGCCTATGAAGGCGAACCGCGAATTGTAACGGTGCACCTCATGGTCCGCCACGCGGCGACGTAAAAACGCGTGCCGTCTCCGGTCCGTCCCGGAGTTGGCACGATCCTTTCCGGAAGCCCGCAAGAAGCGGGTCCCGGATGCGGCGGGCCCGGTTGGACCGCGCCTGCCCGCAGGGGTTCAACCCCGGTGCGCTGCCTGCAAGAGCTGCACCAACCGGGCGCGCTCCGCGGGGGTCAGCGCGCGCTGCCGGTCGGCGGCAATCAGCGCATCCAGCTCGGCCTGGGTGGCTGCGCGCGCCAGCTTGCGCAGGGCGTTCACCAGCTCGGCGGCGGCCTCCGTTTCCTGCGTGAGGATGGCGTCCTCGGCGGCCAGCCGGGCGAGGCGGGCGGCATGGGGATGCTCGCGCCAGCGCTCCAGGACCTGGGCCGTGGTGGCCGCCGGCCGGGCGGTCAGTCCGTCCAGCAGCTCGCACAGCACGTCCACGCCGGGCTCGTTGATCCCGGCGAGGGCTGCGCGGTCCGCAGCTCCTACTGTGGGGGCGATGGCCGGGAAATCCAGCAGGATTTTCACCGCCTGGCGGACCAGGCCGCCGCGGCCGGAGCTGCGGGCGGTGCGGCCGCCGGCAGGGGCGGAGGGACGGGCAGGAGCGCGGCCGGGGGCGTCTTCCCTGGCCCGGGCGCCGCGATTGCCCAGGATGGCGTCGAAGCGCTCTGCGGTGACCTGGATGGCGCGGGCGAGCTCGTCCTTGACCAGCTCCCGGTAAGGGCCCGGGGGGATGCGGTCCAGCAGCGGCCTGGCCTCGGCAACGAAGCGGGCCTTGCCGTCGGCGTGGGTGAGGTCGGCGGTCCCCCTGAGGTGGCCGATGAGGTAGGTCGACAACGACAGCGCGTCGTCGAGCCGCGCCTCGAAGGCCTCGCGTCCCTCGCTGCCCACCAGGGAGTCCGGGTCCTCGCCCTCGGGCAGGAACAGGAACTTCATCTCGCGTCCGGCCTCGGCCTCGGGCAGCACGTTCTGCAGCGCGCGCCAGGCGGCGGCGCGGCCGGCGCGGTCGCCGTCGAAGCAGAACACCACCTCGCGCACGAGGCGGAACACGCGCTTCAGGTGCTCGGGCGTGGTCGAGGTGCCCAGCGTGGCCACGGCGTAGCCGATGCCGGCCTGGTGCAGGCGCACCACGTCCATGTAGCCCTCGACCACCATCAGCCGCTTCAGCGGCGCGCGGTTCTGGCGCACCTCGTACAGGCCGTAGAGCTCGCGGCCCTTGTGGAACAGCGCCGTCTCCGGCGAGTTCAGGTACTTGGGCTCGCCCTGGTCGAGCACGCGGCCGCCGAAGGCGATCACGCGTCCGCGCGCATCGCGGATGGGGAACATCAGCCGGTCGCGGAAGCGGTCGTAGAAACCATCGCCCTTCTCGCGCGCGATGACGAGGCCCGCGTCGAGCAGCATGCGGCGCGACTCCTCGCGCGCGCCGAAGCGCTTGAGGACCTCGCTCCAGGCATCGGGCGCGTAGCCGATGGCGAAGCGCTGGATGGTTTGCTCGTCGAGCCCGCGCTGCGCGGCATAGGCGCGGGCGCGTTCGTCGCGCTGCAGCTGCTCGGCATAGAAGTTCGCCACCTTGGCCATCAGCGAGTACAGGTCCTCGCTGACGCTGGGGGCGGCCGGTGCGGCGCCGGCCTCGCGCGGCACGTCCACGCCCAGCCGCTGCGCCAGGTCCTCGACCGCCTCCACGAACGACATGCGGTCGTAGTTCATCAGGAAGTCGATGGCGGTGCCGTGCGCGCCGCAGCCGAAGCAGTGGTAGAACTGCTTGACCGGATTGACCCAGAACGAGGGCGTCTTCTCGTTGTGGAAGGGGCAGTTGGCCTTGTATTCGCGACCGGCGCGCTTCAACGCCACGCGAGCGCCGACCAGTTCCACCAGGTCGGTGCGGGCGATCAGGTCGTCGATGAAGGCTCTGGGGATGCGGCCGGCCATGGACGAAGCCTACCTTGGCCGCGTGCCGCCGGGGGTGCTGCAGTTACTTCCCGCCGCGGTTGCGGAGCCGGTGCAGCAGCCACAGCACGGCTCCGAAGATCAGGATGAACAGGATGAGGCGGTGCATCCCGCCTCAGCCGGAGAGCCTGGCCTTGATCCGCGCGGAGACGGCACCCATGTCGGCACGGCCGGCCGCGGCGGCCTTCACCTGCGCGACCACCTTGCCCATGTCCTTCAGCGACGAGGCACCGGTGTCGGCGATGGCGCGCGCGATCAGCCCGTCGATCTCGGCATCGGACAGCGGCTCGGGCATGTAGGAGGCCAGCACGTCGAGCTCGGCCTTTTCCTTGGCCACGAGGTCGGCACGTCCGCCGGCCTCGAACTGGGCCACGGATTCCTTGCGCTGCTTGGCCATCTTCTCGATGACCGACAGCACCTGCGCGTCATCGAGCGTGATGCGCTCGTCGACTTCCTTCTGCTTGATGGCCGCGAGGATCAGGCGGATCGTCGCGAGGCGCTCCTTGTCGCCGGAGCGCATCGCCGCCTTCATGTCCTCGGTGATGCGCTCCCGGAGGGCCATGAGGGGATCAGTAGAGCCGGGTCTGGCGGGCGTCGCCGCGGTTGTTGCGCTTGGCGTGGCGCTTCACGGCG
>QGUX01000024.1 GCA_003242275.1 Pseudomonadota bacterium
GTACGACAGCCTGCTGGCGCTGGTGTTCAGCAACATGATCCTCACGCTGCCGTTCACCGTGTGGGTGCTCACCGCGTTCATGCGCGAGCTGCCGGTGGAGGTCGAGGAGGCGGCCATCATGGACGGCGCCACGCCCTGGACCATCGTCACGCGCATCTTCCTGCCGCTGATGGCGCCCGCCATGGTGGCCACGGGACTGCTGGCCTTCATTGCCGCCTGGAACGAGTTCCTGTTCGCCCTGAGCTTCACGCTGAGCAACTCGCAGCGCACGGTGCCGGTGGCCATCGCGCTGATCACCGGCGCCAGCCAGTACGAGCTGCCCTGGGGAAACATCATGGCCGCCTCGGTCATCGTCACCGTGCCGCTGGTCGTGCTGGTGGTGGTGTTCCAGCGGCGCCTCGTCGCCGGCCTCACGGCGGGCGCGGTCAAGGGATAGGAAGGAGAATCAGAGGGAATGGCATCCGTCCAGCTCCACAACGTCGCCAAGCGGTTCGCGGACACCGAAGTCCTCCGTTCACTGGACCTCGCCATCGACAGCGGCGAGTTCGTGGTGTTCGTGGGCGCCTCGGGCTGCGGCAAGTCCACCCTGCTGCGCCTGATCGCCGGCCTGGAGCAGCCCACCGGAGGGCGCATCCTGATCGACGGGCGGGACGTCACCGACCTGCCGCCCGCGGAGCGCGGCGTGTCGATGGTGTTCCAGTCGTACGCGCTGTACCCGCACATGACCGTGCGCGAGAACATCTCCTTCGGCCTGAAGCTCGCCCGTACCGGGCGCGCGGCCATCCAGGAGCGGGTGGAACGCGTGGCGCGGATGCTGCAGCTCGAGGCGCTGCTCGACCGCCGGCCCGCGCAGCTCTCGGGCGGGCAGCGGCAACGCGTGGCCATCGCGCGTGCCATCGTCCGCGAACCCCGCGTCTTCCTGTTCGATGAGCCGCTGTCGAACCTCGATGCCGCGCTGCGTGCGCACACCCGGCTGGAGATCGCCCAGCTCCACCGTTCGCTCGGGGCGACCATGGTGTACGTGACCCATGACCAGACCGAGGCCATGTCGCTCGCGGACCGGATGGTGCTGTTGCGCAATGGCGGCATCGAGCAGGTCGGGACGCCGGACGAGCTGTACCACCATCCCGCGACGACCTACGTGGCGGGCTTCCTGGGAACACCGGGCATGAACTTCCTCGACCTGGCATCGGAGACTGCGGCGGACCTGCTGGCCCAGGCCCTGCACGGAGAGGCACCGCCGCCGCACGGTGCGATTCGCACCGTGGGCGTGCGGCCCGAGGACATCCAGATCGGCGCGGAGGGCGCCCCGGCGACCGTGGTGCACGTGGAGGACCTCGGCGAGGCGCGCATCGTGCACGCCAGCCTGGGCGGGCAGGCACAGGTCGCCGTGCGCACGCACGGTGCCGGACCGCGTGTCCGCAACGGGGACACGCTGCGGCTCCGGTTCGCGCCGGAGCGGCTTCACTGCTTCGACGCTGGTGGCCGGCGGATCGGGACCTGACCAGGCAGGCGGCCTGGTCGCAGGCGACCGGGGTCCGGCCGTAGACTTGCTCCATGCTGCGCGCGCTGTCCAACCTGTTCGAATCCCTCTCCCCCGCCCGCGCTCCCGCCGACACCGCCGCCCGGGAGCACGCCCTGCAACTCGCCACGGCGGTCCTGCTGATCGAGGTGATGCGCGCCGACGGCGAAGTGAGCGAGGAAGAGGAGCGCAGCGTGCTGCAGGCGCTGCGTTCGCGCTTCACGCTGACTGACCGGGAACTGGCCGACCTCGTCGAACTGGCGCACGACCGGTCCGAGAACACCCACGACCTGTTCAGCTTCACCTCGAAGCTGAACGAGGCGCTGGACGCGGCCGAGAAGGCGCACGTGTTCGAACTGCTGTGGACGGTGGCCTGGGCCGACGGCCGCGCGGACGCGCACGAGGAGCACCTGCTGCGCCGCGTGGCGGACCTCCTGCACCTGAGGTACGCCGATGCCATCGGCGCCAAGCTGCGGGCCGAAGCCGCGGCACGCGAGGCAGCGAAGAAGACCTGAAGCGGATCCCGCTGCCGGCCAGTGGCGGGCACCGCCTGCCGCCGGCGCACCGGACTATTGCCCGCCCGATGTCCCGCCCGGCGGAGTGAACTCCAGCCACGCAATCCGGTTCGCGCCGCCGTCGGCCACGTAGAGCCGGTTCACCAGCCTCCCCGGCGGCTGCCGGTCGCTGCCGGCCGAAAGGCCCGCGCCGCGCGATCCCTCTCCCAGCGGGAACTCGGTGATCCGCCCATCCGGCGTCACGCGCGCCACATGGCTTCCCTGCGTGTACCAGATGTTGCGATCCGGGCCGACGGCGATGTTGATCGGCGAGGGCGTGCGCGTGGGCATCTCGAACTCGGTGATGCGCCCGTCCATGCTGATGCGGCCGACGCGGCCGCCGTCCACCTGCAACCCGTCCATGGTGCCCGACAGCATCAGGAACCACATGGCACCATCGGCGCCGGCGGTGATGTCGCCGGGCCCGGAGTTGGGCCTCGGCAGCAAGAACTCGGTGATCTCGCCCCGCGGCGTGATGCGGCCGATGCGGTTGGCGCGGAAGGCCGAGTACCAGATGTTGCCGTCGGGTCCCGCCGCCAGCGCACGCGGGCCGCTGTCGGGTGTCGGCAACGGGAACTCGGTGATCCCGCCCTCGGGCGTGATGCAGCCGATGCGGTTGGCGGCGAACTCGCCGAACCAGAGGTTGCCGTCCGCGCCGAGTGCGATGGCGCGCGGCTGCGAATCCGCCGTCGGGAGGTCGAATTCGCGGAGTTCCCCCTGCGGCGTGATGCGACCGATGCGGTTGCCGCTGTGCTCGGAGAACCAGAGGTTGCCGTCGGCGCCGACGGCGATGATGCGCGGCGCGCTGCCCGCATTCGGCAATGGGAAGCTCCGGTACTCGCCGGCATCGGGCCGCAGGCGTCCGATGCGGTTGCCCTGCCCTTCGGTGAACCACACCGCGCCGTCCGGGGCCACCGTCACCGTCACGGGCCCGCTTCCCGGCGGCAGGTCGAAGGCATGCACGCGGCCATCCGTGACGAGGACGGTCTCCTGCGGCACGAGAAAACGCTGCCCGGCGGCGAAACCGGCGACGCTCACCAGCACCACCGCCCAGGCCGCAGGCCTTCGTCCCGCCCGGCCGGCGCGTGAAATCATCCTGCTGGCCACGATTCTTCGCTCCTGCGAGGTCATGGATTCCACGGCAGGCTACGCGAGGGGCGGACCAGCCGCCAGGGCTTCGCGGAGCCTTTTCCCGCGGTTAAGATGCCGTGGGCCCCAGGCAGAGGACGGTCCGTGGCGGATTCCGACGGCAGCGACAAGCCCGCAAAGCCCCGTACCGGGCGGGTCCGCCACGACGCGGGCGGGCGCGCGATCTGGGAGTGGGCCATCGACTCGGGCAAGTACGCCCTCGATTCCACCTCGCGGCTGCTGAAGAAACTCGAACTGACCGGCATCACGCTGATGAGCGATGACGCCAGGCCCTGGGCGGACCCGTCGCGGCCCGCGGATGACGCGCCTGCGCGCCGGGAGGAAGGCGGCCGCGTCCGCAGCCAGGACACGCCTCCGGCCGTGCGCCACACGCCCCTGGTCGGGGACCCTGATCCGCGCGAGGCGGGATTCAATCCCTACGACACGCGCACGCCGGTGGGCCGCGGAGCGGTGCCGCAGAAAAAGCCCGCTCCGCCGAAGCCGCGGATCACGCAGCCGCCGGCACGCAAGCGCGGCTTCTTCGCGCGGCTGTTCGGCCGGCGCTGAGGCAGCGCCATTCCGCCCGTGCTCCGGTCCATCGATCGGGGGCCAGGTCACCGTCCTTCCGGTTCGGCCGCCCGGCACACCACCGCCAGCTTGTTGCCGTCCGGATCACGCACATAGGCCGCATAGAAGTCGGGACTGTAGTGCGTGCGCAGTCCCGGCTCTCCTTCGGACGTCCCGCCATGGGCCAGCGCCGCGGCATGGAAGGCGCGGACCTCGGCCCGGCTGCGCGCCCGCAGCGCCAGCATCACGCCATTGCCGGGATGCGGTGGACCACCGTTGAAGGGCCTGCATACCCACAACGCGTCCTGGATGCGCCCCTCGTCCTCGTAGAGACCCCAGCCGGCCCAGTCATCCCAGCCCGGCTCATCCCGGGTATCGCAGCGGCGATGCCCGAGGGTGGCCATCACCGCATCGTAGAAGCGGACCGCGCGCTGCAGGTCGGCGGTCCCGAGGCAGGCATACGCAAACATTCCCTGCGGATTCGTCACTGCATCATCCTCCTCGCCCCGATGCGGTCGCCGCGATCCAGCACATTGAAGGTGCGCGACAGGCGCCGCCCTTCGCCATCCACCACGGTCACCCGGTGCTCGCCCGGCGGCAGGTCGATGGCGAGCTGGTGCCGGAGCTCGGTGCGTGCGGCATAGTCCTCGTCGATGTGCCAGTAGAGCACGGCCGCCGGGTCACGGTGCACGATCTCGAGCACCGCACGGCCCCGCCGGCCATCGAGCTCGATGGGCACGTAGATGTTGCCGCCGGCATCCGGGTAGATGAATTCCATCATCGCCGCGGCCAGCGCCTCGGCCTCCTGCCGGCAATCCTCGCGCCAGCCCGGCAGCGGACGGTAGCGCGTGTGCTGCTCGCTGAAGTAATGCGCCAGGGACGGCGGCAGCACGAACCAGGGCTCCGCGCGCATGCGGCTCACCGGCGAGCAGCCGGAATGCACGCGCAGCCCCGTGGCCGGGTCGAGGTGCACGAGCTGGTGGTAGGGCGTCTGGCGGTCGAAGTGGCTGCGCCGGGGCACCCAGGTATCACGCGCCTCGCACAGGTCGCTGGCCAGGTAGCCGTCATCCACGCAGGTGCGCACGGTCCTCAGCGCCGCCACCGGCAGCACATACCAGGGGCTGCGCGGCAGCCGGTCGTGCAATGCGAACAGCAGTGGCGCCGCGGCGGAGCCGCCGGTCAGCCCCGGCACGCCGCGGCCGTCGGCATTGCCCACCCACACCCCCACGGTGTGCGCGGTGGACGAGCCCACGGCCCAGGCATCGCGCAGTCCCCAGCTCGTGCCGGTCTTCCAGGCGATCTGCCGTGCGTCGGCGAACAGCTCCCAGCCGGCTTCGTCGGCGGGGCGCGCCACGTGCAGCAGCGCCTGCTGCGTGAGCCACGCGGCGCCGGTGGACAGGGGACGCGCGCCACCGGGCTGCTCGTCCTGGTCCAGCCGCCACTTCAGTGCGCGCATCCGCTGCGCGCCCTCCTCGCCCGAAGCGCGCGCCCCGTCGGCCAGGTTGGCGTAAGCGCCCACCACGTCCCACAGCGTGGCCTCCGCGCCGCCGAGGATCAGCGCCAGGCCATAGTGGTCGGGGGGCCGCGTCAGCGTCGTCAGGCCCAGACGCTGCAGCAGTTCGTGGAAGCGCGGGTAGCCGAACTCGCGCAGCATCCGCACGGCAGGCACGTTCAGCGACTGTGCCAGCGCCACGTCGGCCGGCACCGCGCCGCGGAACGAGCGGTCGAAGTTCTCCGGACGGAAACCCCGCAGCTGCGTGGGCACGTCCGGCACCAGCATCTGCGGCAGCAGCTGGCCGCTGTCGAGCATGGCGGCGTACAGGAAGGGCTTGAGGATGCTGCCCGTGCTGCGCGGCCGTTGCACGATGTCCACCGCCAGTGCGCGATCGGGATCCATGCCCCAGCCTGCATTGCCCACGTAGGCCAGCACCTCGAAGCTGCGGTTGTCGACGATCACGGAGGCGGCATTGCCGATGCCCGACCTCCACAGCTCCTGCGCATGCTGCTCCACCAGCCGCGTGGCCTCCCGCTGCAGGTGCGCGTCGAGCGTGCTGTGGAAGCGGTCGACGCCGGGATGGCGCGCGCGCAGGGTCTCGAGCAGGTGCGGCGCGAGGTTGGGCAATGGCTGCGGCTCCTCCACCAGCGGCTCGGCCAGCGCCACCTCGAGGTCGACGTCCGTGATCAGGCCGCGCCCGGCCAGCGCGCGCAGCAGCCGGTCGCGGCGCTGCTGCAATCGCTCGCGCGAGCGCCCCGGGGTGATCAGGCCCGGCGCGTTGGGCAGCACGGCCAGCGTCGCCACCTCGGCCCAGGAAAGCTGCGCCGGATCGCGGCCGAAGTAGCGCCATGACGCGGCTTCGAGCCCCACGACGTTGCCGCCGAAGGGCGCATGGCTGGCATAAAGCGCCAGGATCTCCTCCTTGGAGAAGGCCGATTCCAGCCGCAGCGCCAGCAGCGCCTGCATCAGCTTCCCCAGGTAGCCGCGGCCGCGCCGCGCCCCGCCCTGCTGGCGCACCAGTCGCGCCAGCTGCATGGTGATGGTCGAGGCGCCGCTGACCACGCGGCCGGCGCGCCAGTTGCTGCGCACCGCGCGCGCCACCGCCAGCGGATCGACGCCGGGATGGTGATGGAAGCGGCGGTCCTCGTAGGTCAGCAGCGCCTGGGCAAAGCGTTCGGGCACCGTCCCGCTTTCGGGAAAGCGCCACTGCCCGTCGGCCGCGATGCGCGCGCCGAGCAGCGTGCCGTCGCGCGCGAGCAGCACGGTCGACACCGGCTCGCGGAACAGCGGCCGCGGCAGCATCGCCTGGAACGCCACGCCGCCGGCCAGCACCAGCAGCGCGGCGGCGAGGCCGGCGCGGCTAGCGCGCGACCACTTCCGTCCAGCGTCCGGCGGTGCGTGCATGGATGCTGGCGTCGTACATGGCCTCGGCCACCACGCCGGGCAGGTAGTAGCGCCCGCGGTAGGCGGCGTTGATGCGCGTCTGGAAGCGGATCGTCGATCCGGCGGGCAGGTCGAAGAACTGCATCACCCGGTCGTCCCGGATGTCCACGTGGTCCGCGCGCGCGGCGGCCTGGTTGCGCAACTGCTGGACGGTGCCGCTGGCATCGCGCTGCCCGCGCCCGTCGCCGGCATCGTTCAGGCGCTCGTTGGCGATCTCCCAGCCCGAGGCCACGATCTGCGTCAACGCGATGTGGCGGACATCCTGGCGCGTGGCATTGCGCACGGTGATGTCGACGATGACGTCCTCGCCCTGCGGCAGCCGCGAGACGTCCACCGGGTTGCCCTGGGCATCGGCGTAGCTCACCGTCAGCTCCAGGCCCGAGGCGGCTGCATCCTCGTTGCCGGCCACCGGCGTGCCGCGCGTGGTGACGGTGGCGAACAGCACGCCCTGGGAGGTGTTGCTCACGGTCAGCGGTGCGCCGGCGTCGGGCACCTCCAGCACCTCGCGATGCACCGCCGCCTCCGTGCGCACATTGGCGGAGCGGTTGCCCACGGTGCGTGAGAACGTGAACGCCCCCTCCGAGCGCGCGTTCGCCAGCTGCGAGATGGCCAGCAGCGCATAGGCCGTCTCCTGCGTCGACAGCCAGCCGTCGCTGGACAGCCGCTGCGAGATGGCCTGCACCAGCGGGCCAGCGCGGTCGAGCTGTCCCAGCACCACCATGGATTGCAGCACCAGCGCGTGGTCGCGCAGGACGGAGCCGAAGCTCTCGTCGCCGGGCCGGCGGTTGCGCGCCCCCATGGGGTCGGCCGTGGCCAGCGCGCGCGCCGCGTCGGGCAGGCCCGCGAGCTGGTAGGCGGCGGCCAGCACCCAGCTCTCCACCGCGTCGAGGTCCAGCTCGCGCAGGCGGTTCATCGCACCGACCTCGGGCTGCCCGGCGCGCGCCAGCACGTACAGGCGGTAGGCCTGCTGCAGCGGCGCGCTGAGCGCCGGCCGCCAGTCGCGCGCCGTGCTGCGCAGGTAGCGCAGCATGCCGTTCCGGATGGACGCCGGCACCGGGTGGCCGCGACGCTCCGCCTCCACCAGGAAGTGGCTCGCGTAGATGGCCGACCAGTGGTGGTAGCCGCTGGTGACCACGAACTGCCCGCCCGGCCAGTACGTGAAGGCGCCATCGGGATGCTGGAAGCTGCGCATGCGCTCGATGGCCGCCCGCACATTCGCCTCGGCGCGGCGCTCCCCGTCCTCGTCGAGCTTCACCAGCGCCGGCAGGAGCAGCTGCGGGAACGCCGCGGAGGTGGTCTGCTCGAGGCAGCCATAGGGATAGGTGATCAGGAAGTCGAGCCGGCGCTCCAGGTTCAGCGGCGGCAGCGCCGACACCTCCAGCGCCACCTGGTTGGTGCCGGGCATGCCGTGCGGCTGGATGCGGTGCTGCCAGTCCTGCCCCGGCTGCAGCATCTGCTGCACCACGCGCGTGGTGGGTGCGTTCGGGCTCCTGACCTCGATGTTGATCTCGTCCTGCGCACGGTCGTTGCCGCTGACGGCCTCGAAGCGCACGCGGCCGCGGCCGAGGCGCTCGTTCACACGCAGCCGCAGCAGCGCGATCTGCTCGCCGGTGCCGGAGAAGGTCAGCCGCGCGGCCGGTTCGCCGACCACCTCGAACATCCCGTCGGGCTCGATGGTGAGGCGCACGTCGCGCACCCGTTCATGCATGGCGAACACCGACACGGGCACCGCGATTTCCTCGCCGGGACCGACCACGCGCGGCATGGTGGGCAGGATCATCAGCGGCTGGCGCACCGGCACCGTCTTCTCGGCCGAACCATAGGCGGCGGGCCTGCCGCCGCCGGCCACCACCATCACGCGCACCGCGCCCACGTAGCGCGGGATCCGCACCTTCTGTTCCTGCGTGCGCCCGGCCGGGAGCTGGAACGGCCCCAGCACCTGCGCCACCGGCACGAAGCGCGTCTGCTCGCGCGCGCCGGCATTCGGGTCGGCGCCGTCGGAACCACCCAGCGCCAGGAGCCGCGCCAGTTCGGTGCCATAGGCGCCGCTGACGTCGTCGAACAGGTCCCAGGTGCGCACGCCCAGCGCCTCGCGGCGGAAGAACTGGCCGTGCAGGTCGGGCGTGCGGAAATTGGTCAGGCCGAGCAGGCCCTCGTCCACCACCGCCAGGGTGTAGGTCATGGGCCGGCCGGAGGCCTCCCTGACCCGCACGCTGACCTCGCTTTCCGGCCGCCATTCCGCATCCGTCTCGACCACGGGCGCCAGCTGCGTGGTGGGATCGGTGACCGGCAACGGCACGACGCCATAGAGGCGGATGGGCCGGTCGTTCTGCTTGCCGGCATGCGGCTGCAGCAGCGTCACCGACACGTAGGCGTTGGGCGCCATCGCTGCCGTCACGGGGATGCTGACGCGCGCGTTGCCCGCCGTGGGAATCACCCAGCGCGCATCGAGGATGCTGCTGCCATTCTCCACCGTCAGCAGCGCGCGTCCCTGCGCGGCCTCGGGCAGCTGCACCACCGCGGTTTCGCCGACGCGATAGCTCTCCTTGTCCAGCGTGAGTTCCAGCATGGTCGCGGCCGGGCTGGTGGGATCGCGGCCCTCCATCCAGTACGGGGAGTCCACGTAGAACACCGTGCCGGCGCAGTGTGCGCCCTGCTCCTCGCACACGCGCAGCAGGTAGCGGCCCCACTGCGCCTCCGGAAGCTGGAACTTCCACTGGGCACGGCCCTGCGCATCGGTGGTGACGCGCGCCTCGCGCACGCGGGTGCTGGCCTCACGCGCCACGAACGACGCCAGGGAGTCGTTCTCCCGGTCCCACCACCAGCGCCAGTCGAGCTTGTACAGCTTGACGCTGAGCGGCCTGTTCGGCGCCGCCGCGCCCTGCGCCGTCACGGTGACCAGGTCCACGGTGTGTTCCTGGTCCACGTCCAGGGTGTTGCGGCGGCTGGCCTGCGGAATCTTCACGCCCACGAAGCGCGGATACGGCGCCAGGTCGCGGGCGTGGTAGTGGATGCTGAAGGCGCCACCGCGCTCGAACACGCGCGTGGTGAAGCCGGCGGTGAGCATGCCGGGCGCCGCCGGCACCTGCAGCGGCACCTGGAACGCGGCCTTGCCGTCGGCACCCAGCGTGCCGCTCCACAACTCCTGCTCGTCGCTGCGGAAGACGCGCGAGGGATCGTCGAACACGAAGCCGTCGTAGCCATTGAAGCGCGTGGTGGTGGTGGAGAGCCTGAGCCGCACGTCGGCGCGCAGGCCGGCGGCCGAGGCACCGGAAAGCCACTCCGACTCGATCCGGCCGCGCAGCGGCTGGCCCCCGCCGAGCAGCGCCTGGCCGAAGTCCACGCCGATGCGCAGGCGGTTGGGCATCACGGTCTCGACCTTCACCCGCTGCGTGAAGGTCGCGCCGCCCAGCGACACACGCGCGGTCCAGTTGCCGGTGGGTGCGTCCGGCGCGGTGCGCGCGTCGAAGCGGTAGAAGCCGTCCACCGGCCTGGCGTTCACCAGCGTCTGGGTGACGCGGCCGCGCGGATCGACCAGCTCCAGCGTCGCCGGGTGATCCTGCGGCAGGGCGCCGGAGCGGTCGTGGACCACGAAGGTCAGCGGAATGGCGTCGCCGGGCCGCCACACGCCGCGCTCGCCATAGATGGCGCCCTTCAGTCCCTTCTGCACGGTCTCGCCGCCGACGTCGAAGTGGCTCACGGGCAGCGCCTGGCCATTGGCCACCCGCAGGTAGCTGCGGGCACTGCCGGTGCCGGCCACCAGCAGGAAGGGCGTGCCGCTGGGCTCGAGGGTGGCGAGGCCGTTGCCGTCGGTGGTACCGGTGCCGACCACCTGGTTCTGGTAGTTGCGCATCTCCAGCAGCACGCCGCCCTTCGGTTCGGCGGTGGAGAGGCTGGTGACGCTGACCAGCCAGCGCCCCTGCGTGTCGGCCTTGGCCAGAAGGCCGAGGTCGGTGGCGAGCAGGTTGCGCTGTGCGGTCACCGCGCTGTCGCCATAGATGTAATAGGCCGGGTTGCAGGGATCGTGCCGCTGCGCCCAATCGACCTCGTATTCCTGCTCGCCGGCGCCGGCGATGCCGACGAACTCGCGCTGCAGGCTCCACGGCGTGTCCATGCTGGCGCGGTCGCTGTCCTGGCTGCGCGGGGTGGGCAGGTCGCCCGTCTGCGCCTCGGAACCGGCCGCGCGGCCGGGGCAGTCCCAGGCCGCATCCTGCGGCGTGACCATCAGCGTCAGCTGGACCAGCGAGCCGGGATGCTGCTTCATCAGGTCGGTCACATCCAGCTCGTGGCGCTGCCAGCGGCCGCTGCGCGTACCGGCGAGCGCGATGCGCTTGCGCCACAGGTAGCGCCCCACGCGGCCGATCTCGTAGCCCGCCTGGCGCAACGTGCTGGTCTGCAGGTACTGCGGGATGTTCTCCGGGTAGACCTGGGTCGCCAGCACCTGCACCGAACGCACGCCCACGGCCTCGAAGGCCACCGTCATCTGCTTCGCTTCGGGCAGGATGGCACCGCTTCCCGCGAAGCGCACCTGGGGCTTCTCGCTGGCCAGCGCCATGGTGTGCACGGACTGCGCAGCCAGGCGCTCGCCGCGGCGGTTGCGGATGCCCGGCTCCAGCGTCAGCGTGACCTCGCCGGTCGCATCCTCGGCCGGATAGACGACGAGTCGGTTGCCCTCGATGCGCGTGGTGAAGGACCCGGTGGACAGCTGCACCAGGCCGCGCAGGTCCTGGCCGTCGTCGAGCGCATCGGAAAAGGCCACGCGGATCTGCCTGCGCCCGTCTTCCTCCACCGCCTGCGCGTTGACCACCGTGAACGCACCCAGCGGCGGCACGGTCACGCTGCGCTCCTCGGCGCGCTCCGCGCCGATGGGCGCGCCCGCCACCATCAGCGCCAGCTCCGCCGGCTGCGCCTGGCGATCCAGGCCGGCAATCGCAAAGGCGTGCTCGCAGCCGTCACCGGAATGCGTCCAGGTGGGTTCCAGCGCGGCGCCGCGGAAGCTGGCGCGCAGCATCTTCTGCACGTTGTCGGGGCTTTCCGCGTCGGCCGTCAGCAATCGGCCGCGCAGGATCATCCGCCGGTCGTCGGACGGATCGGACTCCAGGTCCCCCAGCTCGAGGTCGAACTGCGGCATCTGCACGTGGAACTCGAACACGTACGGCGGCAGTCCCTGCGGCACGCCGTCCAGTCCCACGCCCGTGAAGGTGACGCGGTAGCGCCGCCCGGGCGTGAGCGCGGTGCGCGGCACCAGCACCAGCTCGCGCGTGCCGCGCAGCGACAGCTCGCCCTCCACGGCGGGCTCGAGCGACAGCGTCTCGCGGCCCAGCGTCCCGGCGGCGGAGACATCGTTGGCGAACAGCACGCGGATCTCGCCGCGGCGGGAGACCAGCCCGCTGGTGTGGCCCACGATGGCCCGCGCCCACGCGTCCGCCGCGACCTCGTCGAGCACGGGGGCCCTGGACTGGCACCCCACCAGCACCAGCACGGCGGCAGCCAGCGCCGCATTCCACCTCTGCATCCGCTTACGCATGGAGCGCTCCGTACCTGGTCCCGCGCGGCGGGACTGTTATGCTCGAATCCTACTACCGGCCAATGGTGGCCGGATCGGCCATGGAATCCGACATGACGACATCCCGCATCCAGCTGCTGAACCCGCCTTCGCTCTACGACCCCTCGCCCAATGCCTATTCCCAGCTCGCCATCGTGCCGGCCGGCTCGCGGCTGGCGTTCATCTCGGGCCAGGGGGGCGATGAGCCGGACGGCAGCTTCTCGCCGGATTTCCGCACGCAGGCCGCCGCGGCCTTCCGCAACCTGGGGCTGGCGCTGGCCGCGGTCGGCGCCGGGCCGGCGCAGGTGGCGAAGATCCTGGTGATGATCGTGGACCACGACATGGAGAAGCTGCACATCATGCAGGAGGAGCAGCGCCGGCTGTTCGGAACGCACCACCCGGCTGCCACGTTGACGCCCGTGCCCTGCCTCGCCCTGCCGGAGATGCAGATCGAGGTCGAGGCGGTGGCGGTGCTGCCGGACGGGAACTGAGCGCCGGCCGGATTACCGCCCGTCCATCAGCGGGCCGTGCCAGAACGCTTCACGGTCGATGGCATAGACCACGTGGCGCCCCTGCGTGCTGCCGGGCACCTCGACGATGCGGTCGGTCAGCACGCCGCCGATCTTCTCCATCGCGCGGCGCGAACGCAGGTTGTGCTCGCCCACCACGAAGATCACGCGCGGCACGTACCTGAAGGCATGCGTGAGCATCATGCGCTTCATCACCGCGTTCATCGCCCCACCCCAGTAGCGACGCGCCAGGAAGGTCCAGCCGATTTCCACCTCCCCCGGGCCCGCGCGCGCCAGGTCGTAGCGCGAGGAGCCGATGATGCCGCCATGCGCGGGATCGATGGCCGCCAGCGCACCGCCGCTGGCCAGCGCCTGCTCGAAGAACTGCCTGAACACCGGCTTCTGCCAGCGATCGGAGGCGGGATGCAGCTCCCAGATCAAGGGATCACCGGCCACGGCATACAGCGGGTCCCAGTCGTCGGGCCGCAGTGGTCGCAGGTGCAGCTGCGGGGAGACGAGGTGGGGCTGGCGGTCGATGGAGTCCATTGGACAACACGGATGATACCCGCCATGCCAATCGGGCGCGCAGGCTACAGCCGCTCCGAATTGCCGTACGAACCGCTCAACCGGCCGTGGATGGCAAAGTCCAGCTCGGCCTTCACGCTACCCTCCGCGTAGCGCAGGTCTTGCCGCGTGCCATCCGGCAGGACGCGGTATTCGAGCACGCCGTGTTCGGTACCAGGGAAGCGCAGGATGGTGACCGGCAGGCCGGAGCGGCGCACGGCGAGCAGGTTGTGGGGCGTTTCCGGGCCCGGGCCCGCCGAGTCGTCTGCGGCGATCAGCCACAGCACGGGAGCCTGCTGCGCGCGCAGGGCCTCGGCCGAGTCGACGTGCCATGGGGCCGAATCGGTCCAGTCGGTGTTGGCCGCCCGCTCGCGCAACTGCGCGAGGGACATGCTCTGCACCAACCGGGCCATGCCGCCGGTGGGCGTGTCCAGGGCAGCGAGGTCGTCGAACCAGGGTTCGGCTGAATACGTGGTAACCAGCGACTTCAGTGACTCAATGCCGGTCTTCCCGCGTGATGCCAGCACGACCTCGACGGCCTCCGAGAGGCGACGCGCCCTGGCCAGCACTTCGTCACTCCAGCCCTTTCTTCCCAACGCGTGCAGCGTCTCGTTACGGTCCTCCTCCGCCACCGACCCGGCCACGCCGCTGTTGATGATGATGAAATCCACCGGAGTAAGGGTCGCGGCCGGCGGCAACACCCAGCCGGCCTGGCTGACGCCGGACAACCCGACGCGGCCGGCACGGCCACCCGCGAGCCTGCGAGCCTCGGCCACGGCCGCGACGACATCCTCCGCCAGCACCTCGAAGTTCTGGGTGTACCTGCCGCCGGATCCGCCGGTGCCGCGCTTGTCGAACACGAACACGCCCTCGCCGGCGGCGGGGAACGCGCGCTGCTGCCAGGCATGGGCCAGGGCGGAGCGGCGCCCGGACCCGTGGCCCAGCACGATGATCGGCACCTGCCCGAAGCCCGCCGGCAGCACCAGCCGGCCACGCAGCGTGACGTCACCGCTCGTGAAGCTCGTGTCGCGGATGTCGAGCTCCACGGCCTGGCCGCGCACTCCGGCGAAGTTGATCGTGCGCTCGCCGCAGGAGCCGAACGAGATGCCGAAGCCGGCGACCGAGCCGTCGGCGAGGCGATACACGCCGGCATGGCATGCGGGCGATGCAGGCGGTGCGGCGGGAGCGGAGGACTGCGCGGGCCATCCGGCACGGATCGACAACACGAATGTCAGTGCGAGGACGACTCGTTCCAACGTTCGCAAGGATCCCTCCGCGGCGCGTGTGCGACTTACCGGTGTCCGCCGGCTGGCTGGGCTGACAGGTTACCAGCGCGCACGGTGGGCAGCGACGGGGCGGATTCCTGCTGCGCCCGCGGGACGCCGCCGCCCTCGTGCCATGAGCAGTTGGCGGTGGCGCCGGTCCGTCACTCCCAGCCCGAAGGCGAGTTGTACGGCGCCTGGAAGCCGATCGCCTCGATCTGGTGGATCTGCCCGCCCCAGATCTTGTACACGTGCATGGCCGGCAGGTCGAAGGGCTCGAAGTTCATCGTCTGCGAGGTGCGGTCCGGATCGTTCAGGATCGGGAACTCCTTCTGCTTCATGCTGTGCCGGAAGTGCGAGAAGCCCACCGCCAGGCCCAGCTTCTCGTCGGCGATCTGCACCCGCACGTTGTCGATCGTGTCGATGTACTGGAAGGTCTGCGAGTTGATCTGGCTGGCGCAGTCCTGCATGCCGCGCAGCGACGGTGGACGCGGCGCCTGTCCCGGCACGCCGACACCGGCCAGCGGCCCGCCATTGGGCGCGGTGCGCATGCCGTTCTCGAGCCGCTCGCAGTCGGGTGCGAACGGCGCCAGCGAACCATTGTTCCAGTCCAGCGCCGGGTAGTAGGACTTGGCGATGTGCAGCAGCCGGCCGCGCGAATCGGCGTACTCGTAGGGCACTTCCATCAGGAACTGCGGCCGCAGCTTCGCGAGGTTGGCCAGGCTCTGCTCGCGCGGGAAGGCGACCAGGTGCTCGGCCTCGGTGATGCGGCCGTTCTCGAGCTTCAGGCGGAAGCCCACCTGTGCGGGCTTGCCCTCGGCCTGCATCATCACGATGCCGGCCACCTGCTGCGCGACGGCGTCGGGTACGACGAGCTTGTAATCCGGGTTGACGCCGCCGGTGGCGTTCTTCCACAGGCCCTCGCCGGGACGGATCCGCTTCGCCTGCTCGACGAAGCGCACGTCGCCGGCCAGCGGCACGCGCGAGGGATCGTGCGCCACGAGCGCGGCGAGGTAGTCGTCGGCAAGCTTCAACAGGCAATCACGGTCGCAGGCGGCGGGCTGCGCTGCCTGCGCAAGCCCCGCCGCCGCAGCCATGGCCGCCAGGAGGATGCTGGCGGCAATCGTGTGGCTCTTCTTCTTGATGTCGTCCACTTGCTTCCCCCCCTTGACCTGTCAGATGCCGGCCGGGAACTCGAAGGTCACGTCGCGGTACTGGTCGCTCATGCCCTGCTCCCAGGTGCTCCAGCCGGAATTCATGCCATACGGACTGCGCTGCAGGAAGGCGTCGATCTTGCTGATGTTGCCCTGCGCGTCGATCTTGAACACCTCGGCGATCTGCCAGGTGTGCGGCTGCACGGGCCCGCCCACGATGTCGCGGCCATCGGCCGACTTGAACTCGCGGGTCTTGCCGCCGGAATGGTCGAAGAACGCGAACGCGAACACGATGCCGCGCTCCTGGTCGACGGCCACGAAGCGCCGGTCGCGGATGCGGTTCACGAATCCCATCAGGCCCGACTTGAACTGCTCGGTGCAGCTCCATTGGCCCGAGTACATGGTGGCGGTGCGCGGGTCGGGCCGCTGCTGGCCCGGCGGCGTGGGCGCCAGCGTTGCCTGGCCGCCGTTCTCGTGCCGCAGGCAGTCGGGCGTGAACGGGTAGTCGCCCTTGCCGTCGTTCTTCTGCAGGCCGGTGAAGTACTTGTTGCCCTGGATCACGAGCTGGCTGCGCGAGAGGCGCTGGCTGGCGGGGATCTCCTGCAGGTACGAGGGATGCGTCGCCATCGCGTCCACGCGGTTGTAGGTCGCGTTGTTGGTCTCGTTGGGGAACCGGAACACGATCTGCTCGATCTCGGTGATCTGCATGTCCTGCACGCGCAGGCGCAGCGCGATCAGCGAGCCGTTGAACTGGGCGGGATCGCGGTGGTCCTCCTGGATGGTGGCCAGCACGGCCACCGAGCCGGCCGGCACGTCGGTGACGAACAGGCGGTACTTGCCCTTGCCCTTCATCGTGTTCCACAGGCCGTCGCCGATCCACAGGCGCTGCCCGTCCTCGGTGAAGCGCACATTGGGCGAGAGCGGGACGGCGGACGGGTTGTTGTCGATGACCGCGTCGAAGTAGCGCTCCACCATGCCCTCGAGGCAGGCACGGTTGCAGCTCTGGGACTGGGCGGCGTACGCGTGGGCGGAGGCCAGCGCGAGCACGGCGCCGGCCATGGAAAGCAGCGGACTCTTCTTCATGACTCCCCCGTTCGTCGTTGGGCGGATTCTGCCCCATGCGGGCCGCCCGGCGCCATCATCCGGTGATCGCCGCGGCGTCAGAACGCAGGCACTGCCCGGGCAGCCGTGGCCTTGAGCGATTCGGCATCGGCGGCGGTCAGGCGCCGGTCGGCCACCGCGGCGTCCACGGCGGCGCGGAAGCGTTCCAGCCACGCCGCGCGCGAGCCGTACAGCTCGCGCAGCTCTCCGGTGGTGAAGGGACGGCGCACGCCGGTCAGCGCACAGGCAGTGCGCGCGCGATCGGTGGCCTCGCGCGGCGTGCCGCTGCCGGCATACGCAGCAAGCGGCACCTCGATCTGTGGCAGCCGCCAGCCGCCCCGGGCGTTGCCCTGCGCATCACGCACCGGCCGGTGGGCCGCGTCGGTCTCGATGCGCGGCTGGCGGGAGAACGGCAGGCGCTGCGCCAGCCAGTCGGCGTACTGCTGCCAGATGGCGTTGAAGGCCAGGCCCACCGGGAACTCGCCGGCCGGCTCCTCGCACAGGCCCTCGGCCGGCGGGTCGAAGCCGGCGATGGCGAGGTCGCTGTCCGAGGGCACGCCGGCCGCGAAGGGCCCGGCATGGCCGCTGCCCGCGATCTCGTACAGGCGGAACAGGTCGTCCGGTTCGTCGCTGTCCTCGCGCCGGAGCTGCGGCATGCGGTTGAAGTCCGACTCGGTCATCGCGGTGATGAAGGGCACGTCGCGGGGCAGCACGCGGCGACGCGGGTCATCGTCCAGCAGCGGCGCCGCGCACTGGTTGATCGGCGCCGCATTGGCGCCGGCGGCATTGAGGTAGCCGTCGAACACCGGCCGGCCATCGCCCAGGCGCAGCACGCGGTGCAGGCCGTTGGCGAAGGTGACCACGTAACCGCCGGTCTGCGAGTAGCCCGCGGCGATGATGTGCCGCGGGGAGATGTCCAGCAGCGGATTCTCCTTGCTCGAACTGCGCAGCAGCGCGCCCACCTGCGCGGTGATGTCCCAGGCGAGGCCGTTCTCCGCATCGGGCGGGTTCACGCGCGGGTCACCGGCGCCGGGCAGCCCGGCCCGCGGCGGCGCGGGGCGGCAGTCCGGCGGCTGGGCGTAGGCGAAGCTGATGTCGGCGTAGCGCACCGGGTCGTAGCGTTTCAGCGTCGCCGCCGCCACGGGCTTCACCGTCACGCCCACCCACACATCGCCCGAGCGCGTGAAGTGCTGCCACGAGAAGCCCCACAGCGGCGCGAAGTCGTACAGGCCGGTGGGATTGAGCAGTTCCACCACCACGCGCCCGCTGGCGCGCGCCGCATCGCGCGGCCGGCGCACCAGGATGCGCGTGGCATAGGGAATGCCGGCCGCCTTGACGCCCACGGCGGCCTCGTGGGGGGCGCCCACCCAGTCATAGATGCTGGCGAAGCCGCGCACGATGTACTCGGTCTCGGTGTAGCCCAGCGCGGCCAGGTCGACCGGCTGGCGGGCGCGCGCGGCGGCAAGGAAGGGCCGGTTGGTGGCGCTGGCCGGCAGCGCCCGCGCGCGGGGCGTGGGTACCAGCCGCGGGTCGGCCCGTTCCAGCGGCGCCGGCGTGGCGGGAGCGGAGGAAACAACCGGCTCGGCGGCCGGCAGGAACTGGCTTGCGGCAAGCAGGGCCAGCAGCGGCCCGACGGTTCTGGGTGGCATTGCTGCCACTACACTATTTCGGCAGCCGGCATGTCAACGATGCCGGTCGCGCGGGGCCACCGCGCTGCCTGGAGGGACGGCGGCGCCGGAAGGCGCCGCCGCGGTCCGGCGCGACCTGCCGGCTACTGCCAGTAGCGGGGGGTCTTGTAGTACTCGAACGCGCGGTCGCGCCAGGCCATGCCGTCGTCCGCCGTGAGCTGTTCCAGCGAATCCGCCGGCGCGCTCTTGAGCTGCTCCTTCGTGCGCGACACCACGTAGCAGTTCTGCGCCGGATCGTAGTCGAGCTCCTTCCACGGCGGCGGGTGGTACTTCTCGCCGATGCCCAGCACGCCGCCGAAGCTCACCACCGCGAACATGATGTTGTTCGACAGCTTGTCGAGCACGATGTCCTTGATCTCGCCGATGTGGTTGCCCGTGGCATCGCGCACCGCCGTGCCAGCCACGCGGCTGGCGAGGATGGCGCTGGTGTGTCCGGTTGCTGTGGTCATGGGCGCTTCTCCTGTTGGTTTCCCGCGCGCCGGGCGCCGCGGGTGCAGGGGATGTTCCGCCCGCGAACCTGCAGCGGCTGCCGGAACAGGGCGCGCGGCCGTGGCGGCGACGTCCTACCCTGCCGCGCCCGTCGCGGCGCGGCAACCGTGGCAAACTTGCGCCCCTTCGATACTGGAGTGCCGCCTTGACCGATCCCCTCCTCACCGGCTTCGAGCAGTTCGTCGCGCGCTCGCGGGAACGCCCGGGCGCCTCGCGCTTCGTCGAGGCCGCCGGCATCCGCATGCACTACCTGGAATGGCCGGGGCCGGCCGGCGCGCCGACGCTGCTGCTGCTGCATGGCTACCTGGCGCATGCGCACTGGTGGGATTTCGTGGCGCCGTGGCTGGCGCGGTCCCTTCCCGGGATCGCCGCAGGTTACGGCGGGATGGGCGTTTCGGCTGCGCTCCTTTCTTAGACGCACCCCCATTTACACGCAGAAATTCCCCCCCATCTCGACCC
>QGUX01000266.1 GCA_003242275.1 Pseudomonadota bacterium
CACGAAAATCCCGCCACACTATCTTCTACGTTCTCTCGTGCCCGGTGATTTTTGTAAAGCGCCCGGTTGACCCCCCCCCCTATCCCCCCCCCCCCTTGTCCCCCCCCGGCCACCGGCCGGCCGCGGCGGCGCGGCGCACCGCCGAAAGCACCGCCTGGATGGAGGCGGTGATGATGTTGGCGTGCACGCCCACGCCGAACAGCGTCACGCGCGAGGGCGTGGTGATCTCCACGAAGCAGGCGGCCTTGGCCTCGCTGCCCTTGCCCATCGACTTCTCCTCGTAGGAGAGCACGTCGAAGGGCAGGCCCAGCGCATGCACCAAAGCGTCGATGGGGCCGTTGCCGCGGCCGATCAGCTGCACCGGCTTGCCGCCGCGCACCAGGTTCAGGGTCAGCATCTCCCCGTCGCTGCCGTCCGAGGCGGTGACCAGGTGATGGCCGCGGTACTCGAACTCGCGGCCCTCGTGCGCCAGGTATTCCTTCTCGAACAGCTCCCAGATCTGCTGCGCGGTGACTTCCTTGCCGCTGGCGTCGGTCAGCGCCTGCACCACCGGCGAGAACTCGATCTGCAGCCGGCGCGGCAGGGTCAGGCCGTACTCCTGCTCCAGCAGGTAGGTGATGCCGCCCTTGCCCGACTGGCTGTTGACGCGGATCACCGATTCGTAGGTGCGGCCCACGTCGCGCGGGTCGATGGGCAGGTAGGGAACCTCCCAGATGCTGTCCTCCTTCTGCTCGGCGAAGCCCTTGCGGATGGCGTCCTGGTGGCTGCCGGAGAAGGCGGTGAACACCAGGTCGCCCACGTAGGGATGGCGCGGGTGGATGGGCAGCTGGTTGCAGTACTCCACCAGCCTCGCCGCCTCGTTGATGTTCGAGAAGTCGAGGTTGGGGTGCACGCCCTGGGTGTAGAGGTTCAGCGCCAGGGTGACGATGTCGACGTTGCCGGTGCGCTCGCCATTGCCGAACAGCGTGCCCTCGACGCGGTCGGCGCCGGCCATCTGGCCCAGCTCGGCCGCGGCCACGCCCGTGCCGCGGTCATTGTGCGGGTGCAGGCTGATGATGGCGGCCTTGCGGTCCTTCAGGTGGCGGCAGAACCACTCGATCTGGTCGGCGTAGATGTTGGGGGTGGACACCTCCACCGTGGCCGGCAGGTTGAGGATCACCGGGCGCTCCGGCGTGGCGCCGAGCACCTCCATCACCGCCTCGCACACCTCGAGCACGAAAGGCAGTTCGGTGCAGGAGAAGGCCTCGGGCGAGTACTCGAAGGTCCACTCGGTCTCCGGCGCCGCCTCGGCCAGCTCGCGGATGAGCTGTGCCGCGTCGGTGGCCAGCTTCTTCGTGGCCGCCTTGTCCTGGCGGAACACGATGCGGCGGAACACCGGGGCGGTGGCGTTGTAATAGTGGAGGATGGCGCGCTTCGCACCCTTGAGCGCCTCGAAGGTGCGGCGGATCAGTTCCGGCCGGGCCGGGGTGAGCACCTGGATCTGCACGTCATCGGGCACCAGGTCCTTCTCGATCAGCTCGCGGATGAAGTCGAACTCGATCTGCGAGGCCGAGGGGAAGCCCACCTCGATCTGCTTGAAGCCGGTCTCGACCAGCAGCCTGAAGAAGCGGTGCTTGCGCTCCGCGTCCATGGGCTCGATCAGCGCCTGGTTGCCATCACGCAGGTCGACGCTGCACCACAGCGGCGGGCGGGTGATGCGGTTGTTGGGCCAGGTCCGCTGGGGGAACGGCTCGATGGTCCAGGGACGGTACTTGGTCGACGGATCCTTCAACATGGCTGCTTACCTGCAAACTGCATGCCCCCTGCCTTGAGGCGGGTGGCGGAAAAACAATGGGAAAATGATGCGCCCAATCGGGCGGGCAGTCGATTCAGTGCGCCGGGCGGCGCAGGTGCAGGCGCGCAAGCGGCAGCTCGCAGCCGGGGATGGCGATCGCGATTCTGTGCTGCCGTTGACGCATGGATACAGACTAGCCGGGATCGGGCCCGCCGGCAAATGCCGGGTCGTCCCCCGGGGGCGGGATGTGCGCTGGATCAGGGAATCCCCGGGGATCCGGACCCGGGGAGGGGCTCAGGCGGGGCGATCGATGCGCCGCACACCCGAGGGGGTACCCAGCAGCAGCACGTCGGCGGGCCGGCGGGCGAACAGGCCCACGGTCACCACCCCGGGGATCTGGTTGATCAGGGTCTCCATCTCCACCGGCCGTTCGATGGCCAGGCCGTGCACGTCGAGGATGTGGTTGCCGTTGTCGGTGACCACGCCCTGCCGATGCACCGGGCGTCCGCCCAGGGCCGCCAGTTCACGCGCCACCAGGTTGCGCGCCATCGGGATCACCTCCACCGGCAGCGGGAAGCGGCCGAGGGTACCGACCAGCTTGGACTCATCGGCGATGCAGATGAAGCGGCGGGCCACCTGGGCCACGATCTTCTCGCGCGTCAGCGCCGCGCCGCCGCCCTTGATCAGTTCCAGGCGCGCATTGCTCTCGTCGGCACCATCGATGTAGACGCCGAGCTCCCCCACCTCGTTCAGGTCCAGCACCGGGATGCCCAGCTGCCGGAGCCTGGCGGTGGATGCCTCGGAGCTGGAGACCGCGCCCTTCAGGCGCGGTGCCCAGTCGTGAAGCTGGTCGAGCATGGCGTTGACCGTGGAGCCGGTGCCGACGCCGAGGATCATGCCTTCCTCGAGGAAGGCCAGCGCCGCGGCACCGACCTGGCGCTTCAACTGCTGGGGATCGTTCATGCGGATGGTTTCGTGCTGGATTCGCAGGGCCCGGAAATGACTGTGCCCGCTTGCGCGGGCACAGGGTAAGTAGCTTGTCTGGAAAACCGGCGGGAGGTTTCCCTTCCCGCCGGTTACCAGAAGAAGTTACTTCTTCTTAGCGGCCTTCTTCTTGGCCTTCTTCTTGGCTTTCGCCATGACGGTTCTCCAGTTACAGGTTAGTCCGGGGACCGAGTATATACACGCGTTGCCAAAATACAAGCAAGCGTGCTAGCGACGTTGCTCCCGGGCAACGCGATGGCACGAGGTCGATGGGCATCACCTCGCGCGGCGGACATCACCTTCATCGCCGCTCTCATCGCTCATCCGGCGCTCATCGGCGCGCCAGGGAGAGGATGAACTTCCAGTGCGCGGCATCCACCGGCATCACCGACAGGCGGTTGCCGCGACGGAGCAGGATCATGCCCTTGAGCTTCCCCTCGGCATGCTCGCGCAGCGTCGCGAGTGGCAGCACCTGCTTCCAGCGCTTCACGAGGCGCACGTCCACCGTGTACCAAAGTGGCTTTTTTTCAGGGCTTTTTGCGTCGTAGTAGGGACTCTTCCGGTCCCACGCCGATGCGTCCGGATAACCCTCACGCACCACCTCGACGATGCCGGCGATGCCGGGTTCGGGACAGGAGGAGTGATAGAAGAAGGCGAGGTCGCCCACCTTCATCTGGTCGCGCAGCATGTTGCGTGCCTGGAAGTTGCGTACCCCTTCCCAGCTGGTGGTGCGGCGGGGAGAGGCGGCGAGGTCGTCGATGCCGAAGGTGTCGGGCTCGCTCTTCATCAGCCAATGGTTCATCGGGGGCCCCTCCGTTGGAATCTCAGGGATGAGGACTCGGTCACAATCGCATCGAGGGGGACATCGTGCGGTGCATCGGGCAGGGAGGGCACCTGCTGCACCTCGTAGGCCAGTCCGACGAGCAGGGGACGGCGGACGTGCAGCTGGTGCCGGCGGAACGCGAAGTGCCTGTCATAGAAGCCCCGGCCCATGCCGATGCGGTTGCCGCGCGCGTCGAATCCCACCAGCGGCATGAACACCACGTCGAGCTCGCGCGCCGCGCGCGGCATGCCGTCGCGTGGTTCCAGGATGCCGAAGGCGCCGCGCGCCACCCGGGCGCCCTCGAAGAAGCGCATGCGGTCATGTCGCAGGCTGATGACACGCGGCAGCGACACCCGGCAACCGCGGCGGCGGGCCAGCTCGATCAGCGGTGCGGTGTCGATCTCCTCGGCGGTGGCGAGGTACAGGCCGATGCGCCTCCCGGGACGCAGCAGGCGCAGGGCGTCGACGCGGCGGGCGAGCTCCCGGGCCTTGTTGGCACGATCCTTTCCGCGGATGGCCCGGCGCCGCGCGCGCAGTTCGCGCCGCAGCAGGCGCCGCGCCTCGGGATCGCCGGTCATGGGACCACTGCGGCGTCGGCCGCAATGAAAGAAGAGGGGACGCCACCCGCCTGTGCCGGGGCGAACCGTTGCTCTCGAACGGGGGCAAAAAGGGGGGCAAGGCATGGGGAGGGAAGGGTTTCCCGCGCGAGGGGGACATACAAACAAAA
>QGUX01000267.1 GCA_003242275.1 Pseudomonadota bacterium
GCCACCGTGGAGCGCCACGGCAAGGGCGAGAAGAAGGTGATCATGAAGTTCCGCCGGCGCAAGCACTACAAGCGCCAGGGCAACCACCGCCAGCCGTACACGCTGGTGAAGATCACCGCCATCGCTTGAGGAGTTCGATCAAATGGCACACAAGAAAGCAGGCGGCAGCACCCGCAACGGCCGCGAATCCCACAGCAAGCGCCTGGGCGTGAAGCGTTTCGGCGGCGAGTTCGTGCTGGCCGGCAACATCCTGGTGCGCCAGCGCGGCACGCCGATGCGCGCCGGCGACAACGTGGGCATGGGCACGGACCACACCCTGTTCGCCCTGACCAACGGCACGGTGCAGTTCAGGAAGAAGGGTCCCAAGGGCCACACCTACGTCAGCGTGGTGCCGGCGACCCACTGAAGTCGCCCGCCCACCTGAAGATCGATCGTGAACCCCGGCCTCGCGCCGGGGTTTGCGTCTTGAGGAGCCGCAAGTGAAGTTCGTCGACGAAGCCGTGGTGAAGGTGCAGGCCGGCAATGGCGGACGTGGCTGCGTCAGCTTCCGGCGCGAGAAGTTCATTCCCTTCGGCGGCCCGGACGGTGGCGACGGCGGCAATGGCGGCAGCGTGTTCCTGCGCGCGAAGGAAGGCATCAACACGCTGGCGGACTTCCGCATCCAGCGCACCTACCGCGCGCGCAACGGCGAGGGCGGCTCGGGCAACGACTGCACCGGCCGCAGCGGCGATGACCTGTACATCGACGTGCCGGTGGGCACCACGGTCTACGACGAGGACACCGGCGAGCTGCTCGGCGACCTCACCGCCGCCGGCCAGACGCTGAAGGTGGCGCAGGGCGGCAAGGGCGGCTTCGGCAACACGCGCTTCAAGTCGAGCACCAACCGCGCGCCGCGGCAGTTCGGTCCCGGCCTGCCGGGCGAGCGGCGCACGCTGCGCTTCGAGATGAAGGTGATCGCGGACGTGGGCCTGCTGGGACTGCCGAACGCGGGCAAGTCCACGCTGATCCGCGCGGTGTCGGCGGCGCGGCCGCGGGTGGCGGACTATCCCTTCACCACGCTGTATCCGAACCTCGGCGTGGTCGACGTGGGCGAGCACCGCAGCTTCGTGATGGCCGACATCCCGGGCCTGATCGAGGGCGCGGCCGAGGGCGCCGGGCTCGGCCACCGCTTCCTCAAGCACCTGCAGCGCACGCGCATGCTGCTGCACCTGATCGACATCGCGCCGCCGGATCCCGAGGCCGACCCGGTGCGGGACGCGCGCGCCATCGTGGCCGAGCTGGAGAAGTACGACCCGGCGCTGGCCGCCAGGCCGCGCTGGCTGGTGCTGAACAAGATGGACCTGGTGCCGCCGGAGGAGGCGCGTGCGCGGGCCATCTCCATCGTGCACGGCCTCGGCTTCACGGGACCGGCGTTCCTCATTTCCGCCGCGACGGGTGAGGGGACGCGCGCGCTGGTGCAGGCGGTGATGGAGCTGCTCGACGCCACCGCCCAGGGTCGCGAGCCGGAGATCCGCGGAGCGCTGCAAGTGCCGCCGGCACCGGGAGGCAGGCCGGGCGCGTCCCGCAGCAGGCAGGTTCCGGCGGACCGCCCGCCCGCCCGGGCGGGTGCGGGGGCTGGCCGCGGAGCAGTTTCCCGCTCGAAGGCATCCACCCGGGCGAAGCCTGCCGCCGTCCGGCGCGCCGCACGCCACAAATGACAAGGCCCGCGCGAGGCGGGCCCTGTCGAAGCGTCGGATTTCCTGGAATCCGGTTACTTGCCGGCGGCAGCCTTGGCGCGCGCGGCCAGGCGGCTCTTGTGGCGGGCCGCCTTGTTGCGGTGGATCAGGCCCTTGTTGACCATCGAGTCGATGACGGGCTGGGCCTCGCGGAAGGCCTTCAGGGCCAGTTCCGGGTTGCCCGAGGCGGCGGCCTCGTTGGCCTTGCGGATGGCGGTGCGCAGGCGGGACCTGTTGGCCACGTTCCGGGCGCGATGCTTGACTGCTTGCCGCGCTGCCTTTTCGGCCGACTTCGTATTCGCCACTTTGCTGCAATCTCCGCCTGATGATCCCCCGGGATCGGGGGCGCGTAGTGTGGGCAGCGGCGGGGCGGAAGTCAACGGGGAATCGCCGTTCCGGGGCCACAATCTGGCGGGAATTCAGCGGCTTGGGGCCGGGTGGCGAGGCCGGTGTTCTGTTAGGCTGCCGCGGCGATGAGCCGCCCCCTGTTAAAGAGCACCGGCAGCACCGGCGCCGCCACCCTGTTGTCGCGCATCACGGGCCTGGTCCGGGACGCCCTGATGGCGCAGATCCTGGGCGGCGGTGCCGCTTCCGACGCCTTCTTCGCGGCCTTCAAGATCCCGAACTTCATGCGCCGGCTGTTCGCCGAAGGGGCGTTCTCGCAGGCCTTCGTGCCGGTGATCACCGAGTACCGGACCCAGCGGCCGCGGCACGAGGTGCGCGAGCTGGTGGCGGGCGTGGCCGGCACGCACGGCGCGGTGCTGCTGGCCCTCAGCGCCCTGGGCGTGCTCGTCGCCCCGGTGATCATCCTGCTGTATGCGCCGGGCTTCACCGCCGACAGCCGCTACGAGCTGACGGTGCAGATGCTGCGCTGGACCTTCCCGTTCCTGTTCTTCATCTCGATGACCTCGCTGCTGGCGGGGGTGCTGAACAGTTACGGCCGCTTCTTCGTGCCGGCCTTCGCGCAGGTGGTCATGAACCTGGTGCTGATCGGCGCGGCGGCGTGGTTCGCGCCGGGCAGCGACAACCCCGGCCTGGTGATGGCCATGGCCGTGTTCATCTCGGGCGCGGCGCAGGTGCTGTTCCAGCTTCCGGGCGTGGCGCGCCTGGGCCTGCTGTCCTGGCCGAGGTGGAAGCCGCGCATGGAGGGCGTGGTGCGCATCGCGAAGCTGATGGTGCCCGGCATCGTCGGTTCCTCGGCGGCGCAGATCAGCCTGCTGCTCGACACCGTGATCGTGTCGCTGCTGGTGGAGGGGAGCCTGACCTGGCTGTACTACGCCGACCGCCTGATGGAGTTTCCGCTGGGCGTGTTCAGCATCGCGCTGGGCACGGTGATCCTGCCCGCGCTGTCGGCCAACCACGCCACGCGCAGCATGGAGCAGTTCTCGGCCACCATCGACTGGGCGCTGAGGCTGGTGGTGGTGCTGGTCACGCCGGCGGCGGTGGGCATGCTGTGTTTTGCCGTGCCGATGGTGGCGCTGATCTACGGTTACCGCGAGTTCGACCTGGAGGACATCGAGCATACGAGCTATGCGCTGATGGCCTATTCCTGGGGGCTGGTGGCCTTCAGCCTGGTGAAGGTGCTGGTTCCGGGGTACTACGCGCGGCAGGACACGAAGCGGCCGATGCGCATCGCGATCACGGCCATGGTGGTCACCATGGCCATCAACGTGCTGGTGGTGCTGCCGGCGGCGAAGCTGGGCTTTCCCCAGCCGCACGTCCTGATCGCCACCGCCACCTGCGTCGGCGGCCTGGTGAACACCCTCCTGCTGTGGCGGGGCCTGACGGGCGAGGGTGTGCTGGTGCTGTCGCGCGGCTGGAAGGTGCTGCTGCTGCGCGTCCTCCTGGCCAGTGCCGCGATGGGCGCGCTGCTGGTGTGGCTGGCGGGCGATGCCGGGCGCTGGACGACGATGTCCTTCGTGGAGCGCCTGTGGCGCTGCGGCGGCGGCATCGTCGGGGCCGCGATCCTCTACTTCGTGGTGCTGGCGCTGCTGGGCATGCGGCCGGGCCACCTGCGCACGGTACCGCGCTGATGCGGCTGCTGCGTCGCCTCGGGGACAGCGCCGGCACCGGCGGCTACGTGGCCGCCATCGGCGGCTTCGACGGCATCCACCGGGGCCACCGGGCGCTGATCGACCGCACCCGCGAGCTGGCGCGGCAACAGGGCCTCTCCAGCATGGTGCTGAGCTTCGAGCCGCTGCCCAAGGAGTACTTCGCGCCACAGGACCCGCCGGCGCGGCTGACCAACTTCCGCGAGCGATGGCGGCTGCTCGAGGCGGACGGGCCTGACGTGTTCTGCGTGCTGCGCTTCGATGAGCGGCTGCGATCCCGCACCGCCCGGCAGTTCGCCGAGCTGCTGGTGCGGGGCGGGGTGCGGCACGTGGTGATCGGCCATGACTTCCGCGCCGGCTACCGTGGCGAGGCGACGACGGACTGGTTCCGCGAGCAGGGGCCGGCGCTGGGCCTGGCCGTGGACGTGGTCGAGCCGGTGATGGGCAACGGATTGGCCATGGGCAGCGGCGCGACCCGAAATGCCTGGCGGCCGGCGGACTGCGCG
>QGUX01000025.1 GCA_003242275.1 Pseudomonadota bacterium
GTCGCGCACGCGGTTGTTGAAGCGGTAGCGGCCGCTGCGGAAGCCCTGTTCGATCTGGGTGAACAGCAGGCCGTTCTCGTTGCGGGTGGCATTGGGCGCGAAGCGCGTGCCGCGGATCTCGCCGTTGTTGAACTGCAGCGTATCGAAGTAGCCGTTGGCGTGCCGTACCAGCTGCCCGCGCGTGGCGCGCTGCCCTTCCGGCACGGGCTCGGGGAAGTCCGGATCGCGCACGAAGGTCCAGATGTCGCCGATGGGCGTGGGCGGTGAGCTCAGGTTGCGCCGGGTCGACAGGATGTGCTCGACCTCGGTGATGCGCCTGCCGCGCACCGCCAGGCGGATGCCCACGAAGGTGGGCGTGTCGTTCTGCAGGATGCTGGTGAAGATGCCGACCTGGCCGTTCTTCGGGTCGGACAGCACCATGGGGCGGCCGACCTGCAGCGTGACGGTGTCCCAGCTGCCGTCCGGGAACGGCATCTCGACGTTGTTCTCGGCGAAGCGCACGCGCGCGGCGAACGGCGCGCGGGCCGGGTCGCGCATGCGGTAGGCCTCCAGGTACTGCTGCGCGATGCCCTCCAGGCATTCGCGGCCGCAGTCCGCCGCCATCAGCGGCACCGCCATCGTCATCGACACAGCGAGGAGCAGGCAGCGCCGGGGATTCATGCGGGCTCCTTCAGGCCAGCGCGACGGCCTGGATCTCGACCTTGTATTCCGGCGCCACCATCTTCGCCTCGACGGTGGCGCGGGCCGGCTTGCCCTCCGGCGCCACCCACGCCTCCCACTCGCGGTTCATCTCGGCGAAGGTGGACACGTCGGCGAGGTAGATGGTGGCGCTGACCAGCTTCTCCTTGCTGGTGCCGGCCAGCGCCAGCAGGCGGTCGATCTCGGCCAGTACCTGGCGTGTCTGGCCGGCCACGTCGGCGGATGGATCGGGCGCCACCTGCCCGGCCAGGTACACGAAGCCATTGGCCACCACGGCCTGTGACATGCGCGCGCCGGGCTCGATGCGGCGGATCTGCGCCATCAGGCCGCTCCCTGGCGCGCGGCCTCGCGCGCGGCTTCCTCGTCGGCGAGGTCGCGGTCGGCATCACGCAGCGGCAGCACCCACAGCATGACCACGGCCAGGATGGAGCCGATCGTCATGATCACCGACACCGGCAGCAGGTTGTGGTTGCCCAGCGCCACGAACAGGGCGCCGGCCACGATGGGCGAACCGGCCGCGCCGGCGCGGCCCACGCCCAGCGCGAAGCCCGTGCCGGTGGCGCGGGCATAGGCCGGGAAGCCGCGCGCGAACGCGGCGTAGAAGCCGACGATGGCCGCGTTCAGGAAGAACATCGACAGGAAGGTCGAGGTGCGCCACGCCACCAGCGAGTCGCCGTGCCCGACACCGAACCACGCCACCGCGACGCAACCCAGCAGCAGCGCGCCGATGGTCGGCCCCTTGATGTCCCACTTGGCCTGCAGGAAGCCGATCAGGAAACCGCCGATCGCGCCGCCGACATTGGCCCAGGTCAGCGTGCTGGCGGCGTCGGCCTGCGAGAAGCCCGCGTCGGCCACGATCTGCACCGCGAACTTCAGGATGTAATAGAAGGTCAGCGTGTGGAAGGTGTAGCCCAGCGCCAGCAGCCAGGTCACCTTGCGCAGGCCCGGCTTGGTGAGGATGTCCATCACCTTGGGCTTGGGTGCATCGGCCTTGATCACCGGCAGGGCGTCCACCGGCGGCTGGCGCAGCGCGCGCAGCGAGCGGTTCACACGCTCGAGCGCATCGGGCAGGCGGCGCGCCACGTGGTAGGCCGGAGTCTCGGGCACCAGCCACATGATCAGCGGAATCTGGATTGCCGTGACCGCCGCGCCGAACAGGAACACGGCACGCCAGTCATGGTCGACCAGCAGCCACTCCTGGGCGGCGATGCCGCCGAGCACGCCGCCGATGGGGTAGCCGATCACGTAGATGGCGATGGCGATGGCGCGCGAGGTGCGATTGGTGCTCTCGGCCACCACCGCGTTGGTCGCGGCCAGCATGCCGCCGATGCCCAGGCCCGTGAACAGGCGGTAGAAGGTCAGCGAGGCCACGCTCTGGGCCGAGTGGGCCAGGTACATGCCGATGGCCATGATGACGAGGCAGTACAGCATGCCGGGCTTGCGGCCCACCTTGTCGGCCAGGCGCCCCAGCAGCACCGAGCCGAAGCCCATGCCGATCAGCTCGGCCGACAGCACGACGCCCAGCTCGGAGCGCGGAATGCCCCACTCCAGCGTGATGCCCGGCGCCGCGAACGCGCTGGAGAGCACGTCGAAGCCGTCGAGCGCGTTCAGGAAGACCATCAGGATGACGACGATCCACTGCCGCACGCTCATCGGGTTGTCGTCGATCACCGCGATCGGATTGTTCCCGCCGGTACTGCCTGCCATGTTGTTATCCCACCCTTCTGTTCCGGGGGCGGTCGCAGGTGAAGCTGCATGCCCCCCGGCTCTGGTTTATGTAAGAGAAATTCTTTCTTTGCCGCGAGGCAATTGATCGGCAAGAATAGCACACGGCACTGCTGGCACTGGAAGCCGGCCCGACCCGGACGACCCCGCTTGGCGAAAGACGAGCAAGACCAGAACGGATTCCTGCTGCGCCTGCTGCTGGGCAGCCTCGCCGACGCGCCCCCGAGGGTGCAGGAGCGGATGCTCGAGACCATCCCGACCACGCCACTGTCGCTGGCGTTCTACACGGTCACGCTGGTGGTCATCTGCGGGGCCACCGTGTATGTCACGCGCACCCCCTGGGCCTGGGGCTGGCTGGCCGTGTCGGCGGCGCTGGTGGCCTGGCGGGCCCTGCTGCCCCTGTGGAAGCGCCCCCACAATCCCCTGAAGCCCCTGCTGGGCGTGATGCTGCCCTCCGGGCTGGCCATGATCAGCTTCGGTTTCGGCTGCGCCATGTGCCTGGCCACCGGTGACGTGGCTCTCTCCACCATGGCCCTGTCGGGACAGATGGGCGTGCTGGCCGGCATCGCCACGCGCTGGGCGGTGGTGCCCCGCATCGCCATCGCGGTGATGGTCATCTCCGTGCTTCCGCCGGTGGTGGTCCTGGTGGCCGCCGGCGGGGCCAACATCCTCGCGGCGCTGTCGCTGGTGTTCGCGGGCGTGGTGATCGCCAGCTTCATCTTCCAGAACCGTGCCGCCCTGCACGCCGCCATCTCTTCGGGCGAGCTCCTGCGGCGCAAGGCCCAGACCGACCACCTGACGGGACTGGCCAACCGGGCCGAACTGATGCAGCGCATGGCGGAGGCCTGCGCCGAGCTGCCCGCCCCTGACGGGCGCGTGCGCGGCCGCGGCTTTGCGGTGCTGTACATCGACCTCGACGGCTTCAAGGCCGTCAACGACAGCCACGGGCATGCCGCCGGCGATGAGATCCTGCAGCGCGTGGCCGATGCGCTGCGCCGCGTGGCGGGGCCGGATGAACTCGTGGCCCGCATCGGTGGAGATGAGTTCGTGGCGCTGCTGCGCGATGCGGACGCGCTGACCGCGCGCGGGGTGGCCGACGAGATCATCGCCGCCATCGCGCGCGAGCACCGCCTGGCCGACGGGCGCTCGGTGCGCATCGGCTGCAGCGTGGGCGTGTGTACCGCGCCCGAGCAGGGGCGCGAACCCGAGGTGCTGCTGGCGCGCGCCGACGCGGCGCTCTACGAGGTGAAGGCCCAGGGCAAGGGCTACACCGGCATGTGGCGCGCGCTCAGCGACGCCTGAGCGCGGGATCCGACCTTCCTGCGCCCCGCCGGATCACTCCGGCGCGAAGCAGTACGCGGTCAGCTTGTTGCCGTCCGGGTCACGCACGTAGGCGGCATAGGCCGTGGGCGCGATCTTCCGCGGCCCGGGGGCGCCCTCGTCGCTGCCGCCATTGGCCAGCGCCGCCTCATGGAAGCGGCGCACCGCCTCGCGCGAAGGCGCCGCGAAGCCGATGGTGCCGCCATTGGCGAAGGTCGCGGGCTGGCCGTTGAGCGGCTTCCTGGTCATGAAGGCCGGCGAGTCGATGCCCCACATGTGCGAATCCGGACCCATGCCACCCATGTACTTCAGGCCCAGCGCACCCAGCGCGGCATCGTAGAACTTGCGTGACTTCTCCAGGTCGTTGGTGCCGACCACCACGTGCGTGAAAACGGACATCGAGGCTCCCCGTCGTTGTTCTGGTAGCTGGACGGCGCGCGAGACTACGCCGCGCGGCGGGAACACTCAAGTGGCGTCACAAGTGGCGTCAGTGGACCGGGTGCAGCGGCGACGGTGACCGGCGCCGCTCGAGCGGCGGGGAGGCCGCGCGATGCCTCGCGCGGGCAATGCCGACGGCCGCCCACGTGGCCGTGGCCATCGCCGCGTAGAGGAGCGCGATCGAGGGAATCGACAGGCCGGCATCCAGACCGATCGCCAGCGCCAGCAGGGCAAGCGCGTAAAGCACGAAAAACATGGCCCAGGCTCCATGGTCAGCTCACGCGATGATCGTACGTGCATGAAGGCCCGGAACGATGGCGCGGGTGCATGTATCCGGCGGTAGGTTCGCTCCTACACCTGTCGGCACGCGGATACATCGGATCAGGTGCGCCTGCCCCGGCGCGGCGAGAGATGCCTGAGCAGGTCGCCGACGCCGTCCAGCAGGTGATGCGGACGGCGCGAGGGCGGCTCGCGCCGCCACTGCGCGCGCGAGGTCGTGCCGGTGCAGACCCCGAAGCCCGTGGCCCCGCCCCGCCGCGCCATGATCATCTCCACCAGCGGATCATCACCGACCACGCCCACTTCGGTGGTCTTCACGCCCAGCGTGCGCGCCACGTGGCGCAGCGCATGCAGCGAGGGCTTGCCGGTGACGATGGGCCGTACCTTCGTCATGCGCCGCACCGCGCCGACGATGGCGTAGGAATAGCCGATGGTGCGGCCGGCGCGCGAGGCGAAGAATGGTACGTCAGAGGCCACGTAGCACTTCGCGCCGCCCCAGATGGCATTGCAGGCGGCCTCGATGTCGCGCATGCCGCATTCGGGATGCCAGCCGATGTACACCGCATCCACGCGCTCGCAGTCCGGCTCGCCGGTGAAGGTGATCCCGATGCCGCGCTCCTCGAGCACGTGTCCCACGCCCGGCGAACCCAGCACCAGCACGCGCCGCACGCCGCGCGCGAGCAGCACCTCGGCGGTCACGCTGGACGGCGTGAGCATCTGCGCATCCTCGACCGGCAGGCCCGCGGCGCGCAGCCTGGCGGCCTGCCGCGCGGGCGGCTGGCCGCTGCCGTTGGTGAGCACCACGTATGGAATCGACCGCTCGCGCAGCTGCGCCAGCACCTCCACCGCGCCCGGCAGCACGTCGTACGACCGGCCGGTGCGGTCGCCCAGCACCAGCGTGCCGTCGAGGTCGAACATGAAACCACGCACCCTGCCGAGGCTCATGCCGTGCCACTCGCCAGGTGCAGCCGGAAGCCGGCCTTCTCCACCACGATCTCGGCCAGGTCGCGGCGCGCGCACAGTTCGCGGATCAGCCGCAGCACCGGCCGCAGGGCTGGATCGTACTCGCGCGGCGCGGGCCCGCTGGCCTGCATGGCGTCCACCAGGTTGGCCGGCATCGTGGCCCGCAGCAGCAGCTCCTCGTCCGACAGGTGCGGGCCCAGGCGGCGGCGCAGCTCGGCCACCGAGGGCGGCGGCGGCTCGGCCATGAGCTCGCGCGTGCGGGGCAGGGACATGATCCGGTCCATCACCTGCGCGTCGATGGGGATGTTGGGACGGCCGAAGCGCCCCAGCGCATAGCGGATCACCTCGTCCGGGATCACCGCGTAGCGCTCCCTGCCGGTGACATTCATCACCGCCATGGTGAGGATCATCTGCGCGAACGGCGTCATCACGATGGGCCAGCCCAGCTCCTCGCGCACCCGCGCGAGCTCGCCGATCACCTGTCCCTCCAGGTGCGACAGCCGCGCCTCGGCCAGATGGCGGCGCATCGTGCCCACCACGCCGCCGGGAAGCTGGTGGCGCAGGTAGGCGGCATCGAAGGGACGCGGCGCGCCGGCCGGCAGTCCCTCGGCCTCGGCCAGCCGCGTGAAGTAGGCATTCACCTCGGCCAGCGCCTCATCGTCGACGGCCACGCGATGGCCCATGGCGCGCAGGTTGGCCACCACGCGGAGCGAATGCGGATTGGAAGTTCCGTCGGCCGCGGCGCCGGAGGCGCACTGCAGGGCCGAGACGCCCAGTTCCGGCGCCTCGACATAGGCCAGCTCGGCGAGGCCGATGGTGCAGTGGGAGTGCAGCTCCAGCGCCTTCCCGCCGGTCACCGCGCGGATCGCCGGCAGCAGCGCCCGCGCCCGCTGCGGCATCAGCAGTCCGCCGGGGTCCTTCAGGTACAGCGCATCCACGTCCGGGCAGGCGGCGAGGCGCCTTGCGTTCTCCACGTAGTGCGCGTCGTCGTGGATGGGACTCAGAGTATACACCAGCGCCGCGATCACGAACTCGCCGCCGGCCCGCTTCACCATGCGCGCGCAGGCGAGCTGCGCGTCCACGTCGTTCATCGGATCGGCGATGCAGAAGCGGCGGATGCCGTTGCGCGCCAGCGTGCGGAACGCCAGCTCCATGAATTCGGGGCTGGCCTTGTCCCAGGCGATGAAGCGGAAACCCGTGGACATGAACTGCAGCGGCGTGTTCGGCGTGGCCTCGGCCATCAGCCGGATACGCTCCCAGGGATCCTCGCGCGTGTAGCGCACCGCCACGCCCATGTGGGTGGAGGTGGTGAAGTCGATGGCCTTGAAGCCCACGCGGTCCATCACCGGCGCGATGGTCAGCGTCATCGCGGTGTTGATGCCGGTGGCGCCCCACAGGCTCTGGTTGCCGTCGCGCAGGCTGGTCTCGACGAGCCTCACCTCAGCCATGGGCCGTGATCCTGCCGATGAAGCCGGTATCCACGCCGCCGGCCACGAAGGCCGGATCGGCCAGCAGCGCGCGCTGGAAGGCGATGTTGGTGCGCACGCCCTCGATGCGCGTGGCGGCCAGCGCCGCATCCAGCCGCGCCAGCGCCTGCCCGCGCGTGGCGCCATGCGCGATCACCTTGCCCAGCATCGAGTCGTAGAACGGCGGCACGCGCGCCCCGCCGGTGATGTGCGTGTCCACCCGGATGCCCTCCCCCTGCGGCCACTCCGCGCGCACCACCGTGCCGGGACTGGGCCTGAAGTCCTGCCCGGGGTCCTCGGCGTTGATGCGCGCCTCGATGGCCCAGCCCGAAGCGCGGACGTCGCGCTGCGCGAGCGCCAGCCCGTCGCCGCCGGCAATGGCGAGCTGTTCGGCCACGATGTCGATGCCGGTGACCATCTCGGTGACCGGATGCTCGACCTGGATGCGCGCGTTCATCTCCAGAAAATAGAACGCCCCGGAGTCGGCGTCGACCAGGAACTCGGCGGTGCCGGCGCCGCGGTAGGACAGGCTCCGGGCGATGCGCAGCGCCGCCTCGTGCAGCCCGCGGCGCTGTGCGGCGGTCAGGCCCGGCGCCGGCGTCTCCTCGACCAGCTTCTGGTAGCGCCGCTGCACCGAGCAGTCGCGCTCGCCCAGGTGGATGGCCCGGCCGCAGCCGTCGCCGAGGATCTGCACCTCCACGTGCCGGCCACGCAGCACGTAGCGCTCGAGGTAGACGCGCGCGTCACCGAACGCGGCGCCGGCCTCGGCCGCGGCCATGTCCAGTGCCAGCGGCAGCTCCTCGAGGCGCTCGACGCGCTTCATGCCGCGACCGCCGCCGCCGCCCACGGCCTTGATCAGCAGCGGCGCGCCGATGCGGGCGGCCAGCCTGCGGGCATGCGCGAGGTCGTGCACCTCGCCGCCGGGCACCACGGGCACGCCGGCCGCCTCGGCCACGGCCCTCGCCCTGAGCTTGTCCCCCACGGCCTCGATCTGCGCCGCGGTAGGACCGATGAACGTGAGGCCGTTCTGCTCGCACAGCCGGGCGAAGCCCGCCCGCTCGGACAGGAAGCCGTAGCCGGGATGCACGGCATCGCAGCCCGTGGACAGCGCCGCCTGCACCAGCGTGTCGGCGCGCAGGTAGGACTCGGCGGGCCGCGCGGGCCCGATGCACACCGTGCGATCGGCCATCCGCGCCGGCAGCGAGGTGCGATCCGCCTCGGAGGCGGCCAGCACGGTGCGCAGGCCGAGCCGGCGGCAGGTGCGGATCACCCGGGCCGCGATCTCGCCGCGATTGGCCACCAGCACGCTGCGCAGGGGCACGGTCAGTCCGGGCGCACGAAGATCAGGACCTCGCCGTACTCGACGAGCTCGCCATTGCGTGCCGGAATGGCGACCACCTCGCCGCGGACCCCCGCGCGCACGGTGTTCATCAGCTTCATCACCTCGATGATGCCGATGATGGTGTCGGGTTCGACGTGGCTGCCGATGTCCACATACGGCGGCTCGCCCGGCCTGGGCGCGCGATAGAACACACCCAGCAGCGGCGCGGGCACGGCGATGCTGCCGGGTGGTGCTTCCACCGCCGCGGGGAAAGCCTCGCGGCCCGCGGGGGGGCCCCAAGGGGCCGCGCCCCCCGCCGCGGGCGTGGCGGAGGATGAGGCGGCCGGGTGCGTGAGCACGGCCGTCGGGGAGGACGCCGGTCCCGCGCCCCGCCGCCGCAGCGACAGCTTCACTCCGGCGATCTCCAGGTCCAGCGAATCGAAACTGGAGGCCTCCAGCGCCTCCAGGATCTGCGCCACTTCCTTCGCGTTCAGGCTCAACGGCGGCCTCCGAACACGCTCATCACATGGTGCAGGGGATTGTCCTTCGCCTCGGCCACCGGGGCGGCATCGCGCGCCGCCCACACGGTCTCGGGCCGGCTCTGCAGGATGCGCAGCTCCCCCTGCTGGTCCAGCGCCCATTCGATGTCCTGCGGCCGGCCGTAGTGGCGCTCGATGCGCCGGCCGGTCTCGCGCAGCCGCTGGATTTCCTCGTCGGACAGGCACGGTGCCTCGCGCAGCTCGTCGGGCGTTGCCTCCTCCAGAACGCCCCCCTCTGGCGCCGGCACGTGCCGCTGATGCTTGTCGCGGATCTCGCGCACCGTGATCTCGCCGGTGATCTTGCCGACCACGAAGCGGTCGGGCGTCACCTCGCCGCTGACCACCGCCGAGCCCAGGCCCCACGCGCCCTCGATCACGATCACCGAGCGGTCACCCGTGGTCGGGCTGCGCGTGAACATCACGCCGGCCGCGCGTGCATCGACCATGCGCTGGATCACCACCGCCATGGCCACGCCTTCCTCGGGCAGGCCCCTGCGGCGACGGTAGGAAATCGAAGGCACCGAGTACAGGCTGGACCAGCAGTCCACCAGGCTGGTGCGGACCGCATCCGCGCCCTTCACCCACAGGTAGGTGTCCTGCAGGCCGGCGAAGCTTGCGTCCTCGGCGTCCTCGGTGGTGGCCGAGGAACGCACGGCCAGCGGCGCCGCCTGCTCCCCGTGCAGCGCGCCGAGCGCCGCCGACAGCTCGCCGGCGAGCGCGCCCGGCAGGGTCGCGCCGGCCATGCGCATGCGGATGCGCGCGGAAGCGCGCGTGATGCCCTGGAGGTCGTCGGGCGAGAGTCTCTCCACCTCGGCACGCACCGGCGCCTCGCGCTCCAGCGCGTCGAGGAACAGTTCGAAAGCCCTGGTGCGCACCACGAAGCCCGGAGGAACCGGAATGCCCGCCTGCGTCAGCTCGCCCAGCGAGCCTCCCTTGCCACCCACCGTGGGCCGGTCGGCAAGGCCGATGTCATCGAACCAGCCGATGAGCTCGGTCGAAGCCATGCGCGCCACCTCAGTCGAGCAGCGTCACGATGCCGCGACCACCATCCACGCGGATGCGCTGGCCGTCGCGGATGCGCCGCGTCGCCGTGCCGGTGCCCACCACGGCCGGCAGACCGTACTCGCGCGCCACGATGGCCGCGTGGCTCATCGAACCGCCGATGTCGGACACGGCGGCGGTGATCTTGCGGAACACCGGCGACCAGGTGGGATTGGTGACCTGGCAGACCAGGATGTCGCCGTCGCGCAGCCGCCCGATCTCCTCCACCGATTTCACCACCCGCGCCGTGCCCTCGACCACGCCATTGGAGGCCGCGAACCCCCGGATCTCGTTCGGATCGCCGCCGCTCTCGGCCTTCAGCCACGTGTCCAGGCTTTCGCGCGTGATGCCCCAGAGCATCACGATGGCCGGATCGTCGATCACGTCCGGCACCGGCCCCAGCGCCGGTGGCATCTCGTGCTTTGCCCACGCCTGGATGGCCGCGCGCCGCTCGGCCACGATGGCCGGCCAGCGCCGGGGTCCCCGCGGCGGCGAACCCGCCGACCAGGACTGCATCAGGTCGATGATGGCGGACTTGAGCTCGTAGTGGGTGAGATGGAAGACATCCTCTTCCTTCTCGAAGAAATCATGCGCGGCGAGCAGCCGCCCGAACTCGCGGATCTTGTTGAAGAACAGGTTGGTGTACCAGTGCTCGCAGTAGAACTTGTGCCCTTCCACGTAGGGGAAGACACGGTGCGCGAGCTGGATCATCTGGTCGAAGGCGCCGCGGTCCGCGTCCGTCGCGAGCAGGTCGCGATAGGCATTGATCAGCTCGGCGCGCTCGGTGAGGAGCTTCTCCACCGGGCGCTCCAGGGACTGGCCGGCCTTCACCTGCCGGATGTAGCTGGGCAGCGCGGAGAACGGCAGCGACAGGTCGTCGTTCCACGAGCGATGGTAGTGGTAGAAGCCGTCGCCCACGTTGACGTTGAACCAGGGATTGCGCGCGGCCTCCAGCTCCTTCAGCCACTGCTCACCCGGCGGACCCATGGTCTTCAGGCTCTCGAGCACGGCTTCGGCGGAAACGCCGTCCTGGAACGGCGCCTCCACACCGAGCTGCACGGCCACGCGCGCCAGGCGACGCAGCTCGTCGTCGGGCCGGAAGATCTCCGCCTCGATGCCGGCCACCATGCGCGCGATGGTCTGGTCGCTGATCTCCGGGAAGGCCTTCTTGCAGAAGGCGAAGAAGGTCATGTAGGCACCGTACCCGAGCAGCAGGAACTCGAAGTGGTGGTGCCACATGCGGAAGTAGCCTTCCAGCGTCCTCTGGTAGATGTCGAGCAGCGCATGGTTGGAGGCGATGCCGCGGCCGGCGCGCACGTGCTCGATGGGCTCGTACTTCGGCAGCGCGAGCGGCGGCAGCTTCTGCGCCTCCTCGATCAGCGCCAGCATCTTCTTCTTCCAGGCCGCGTACAGCGATTCCCAGTTCTCGTAGTAGTAGAACGCCCGCTGCATGAACTCGTCGGTGCGTTCCCTGATCTCGTCCGGGTCGGTGACCGCCACGCCGCCGATGTAGATGCGACCGTTGATGATGCGTTCGTCGATGCCCTTGGTGGTCGGCAGGCAGTGCACGCGGGTATTGGCCGCGCCGAGCGCGCAGTAGGCCGCCTCGCCCGTCACCGAGTCGAAGGCATGCATCGGCTCGGGGAAGTGCATGGAGTTGTAGAACCAGAAGCGCTCGTCGTCTTCCGGCCCGAACTGCATGTAGTAGGGAAAGGCCGCCTGGGCGCGCTCGGTACCGGGCACCACCTGCAGCGAACCGGGAAGCGGAAAGCCTTTGCTCATCGATTGACCCCCTCGCGTGCCCGGTACGGTCGCCGTGGCGGGCCTGGCCGCCCGGGCCTTCTCAAGCTCCAATACTGCGGGGGATGCGCGCGGGGGGCAAGCCACCGTGTCCGCGCCTCGCGCAGCCACCACCCCGCACTGACAGGCTGCTGGATGACCTGCTACGGTTTGAAGATGCATCCCGACAGCCTGCCGCCGGCCTTCCAGCTCACCGCCGCCGAAGTCCTCACCCGCCTGGGAACCGATCCCGAACGTGGACTGGACGGCGGAGAGGTGCAGCGGCGGCGGACGGTGTACGGCCCGAACGCGCTGGCCGCGCGCAAGCCGGTGCCCCGGTGGCGCAAGTTCCTGGCACAGTTCGGCGACGTGCTGGTGGTGCTGCTGCTGGTCGCGGCCGCGATCTCCACCGCGCTGTGGTGGGTGGAGCGCGAATCCGCCCTGCCCTACGAGTCGCTGGCCATCCTCGCCGTGGTGCTGCTGAACGCGGTAATGGGGTACGTGCAGCAGGCGCGCGCCGAGCGCGCGGTGGCGGCGCTGCGCGACATGTCCGCGGCGCGCGCGCACGTGCTGCGCGAGGGCACGCGGCAGGACATTCCGGCCGCCGACCTCGTGCCCGGCGACATCATCCTGCTCGAGGAAGGCGACACGGTGCCCGCCGACGGGCGGCTGCTGCAGGCCGTCGCGCTGCAGGCCGCGGAGGCGGCACTGACCGGCGAGAGCCTGCCGGTGGCCAAGGATGTCGCCCCGGTCAGCGGCGAGCCGGCGCTGGGCGACCAGCACAACATGGTGTTCAGCGGCACCGCGATCACCAGCGGACGCGGCCGGGCCGTGGTCACCGCCACCGGCATGGGCACCCAGATGGGCCGGATCGCCGGCCTGCTGCACGAGACGCCCGGGGAGACCACGCCCCTGCACCGCGAGATCGCGCACGTGGGCAAGCTGCTCGGCGCCGCCGTGGTCGCCATCGCAGTGGTGATGATCGCCACCATTCTGCTGGTGCAGGACATCCAGGGCCTCGCCGCCTTCTTCGACGTGCTGATCCTGGGCGTGGCGCTGGCGGTGGCAGCCGTGCCCGAGGGCCTGCCCGCCGTGGTCACCGCGGTGCTGGCGCTGGGCGTGCAGCGCATGGCGAGGCGGCACGCCATCGTGCGCCACCTCTCCGCGGTGGAGACACTGGGTTCGGCCACCGTGATCGCCTCGGACAAGACCGGCACGCTGACCCGCAACGAGATGACTGTGCGCACCCTGGTGACGGCCAGCGGCAGCATCCACTTTGGCGGCACCGGCTACGCGCCCGAGGGGGAGGTCCGCAGCGAGGGTGGTCCGCTCGAAGGCGCGCTGCGCGAGGAGTTCCTGCGCGCGATGGCCGCCGGCGACCGCGCCAACAACGCCGTGCTGCAGGAGCGCGATGGCCGCTGGATCGTGCAGGGCGATCCCACCGAGGCAGCGCTGATCGTGGCCGCACGCAAGGCCGGCTTCACCGACGAGATGCTCGATGCGCGATTCACGCGCGTGGCCGAGGTCCCGTTCTCCTCCGAGCGCAAGCTGATGAGCACCGTGCATCGCGACGCGCGCCGGGACGAAGTGCTGGTGGCGTTCACCAAGGGCGCGCCGGACGTGCTGCTCACGCGCTGCACGCACGAGCAGGTGGGCGCGGAACGGCGGCCGCTGACCAGCCAGCGGCGCGCCGAGATCCAGAAGACCAACGAGGCGCTGGCCTGCAAGGGACTGCGAACACTGGGCCTGGCGCTGCGCCTGCTGCCCCGCGACGCCATCCAGCACGATCCGGCCGTGGACGGACACCTCGAGGAGGACCTGGTGTTCCTGGGCCTGGTGGGCATGATCGACCCGCCGCGCGCCGAGGCCGCCGAGGCCGTGGCAAGGGCGCGGCAGGCGGGCATCCGCCCGTTGATGATCACCGGCGACCATCCGGTCACCGCGCGCGTGATCGCCGCCGAGCTGGGCATCGCCCAGGACGGGCGCGTGGCCACCGGCGCCGAACTGGAAAAGGCCTCCGACGAGGAACTCGCCGCCATCGTGCGCGACACCTCGGTGTACGCGCGCGTGGATCCCACGCACAAGCTGCGCATCGTCAGGGCGCTGCAGTCCCAGGGCCAGATCGTGGCCATGACCGGCGACGGCGTGAACGACGCGCCCGCGCTCAAGAGTGCCGAGATCGGCGTGGCCATGGGCATCACCGGCACCGACGTGTCCAAGGAGGCGGCCGACATCGTGCTCGCCGACGACAACTTCGCCACCATCGTCGCCGCGGTGGAGGAAGGCCGGGCCATCCTCTCGAACATCCGCAAGTTCCTGCGCTACCTGCTGTCCTCGAACATCGGCGAGGTGATGACCATGTTCCTCGGCGTGCTGCTGGCCGGCGTGATCGGCCTGCCCGCGGGGGATGGCGGCGTGGTGCTGCCGCTGCTGGCCACCCAGATCCTGTGGATCAACCTCGTCACCGACGGCGCGCCGGCGCTGGCGCTGGGCGTGGATCCTTCCGAACCCGGCGTGATGGAGCGGCCGCCGCGCGCCCGCGGGGAGCGCATCATCACCCGCCCCATGTGGCGGGGCATCTTCCTCGTCGGCGTCATCATGGCCGCCGGCACCCTGTTCGTACTCGACGCCAGCCTGCCCGGCGGCCTCTTCGAAGGCACGCACGACGTCCACCACGCCCAGACCATGGCCTTCCTGACGCTGGTGCTGTTCAACGTGTTCAACGTGTTCAATGCCCGCTCGGACGAGCAGAGCATGTTCAACGGCCTGTTCCGCAACGCCTGGCTGTGGGGCGCGGTGCTGCTGGCGCTGGTGCTGCAGGTGGCGGTGATCCACGTGCCCTTCCTGCAGGCGGCGTTCTCGACCACGCCGCTGGGGTTCTCCGACTGGCTGCTGTGCACCGCCGTGGCCAGCTCGGTGCTGTGGCTGCGCGAGCTGGACAAGCTCATCGTCCGGCGACGCCGCCACGCCGGACAGGCGCGACGACAGGCCGTGCGCTGAAGGCTCAGGTGTTCATTCGCGGTTCTCGGTCACGAGGTGCACCACGCCCGCGACCTGCTCCACCGGCACCACGAAGGCCAGACCGTGGCCCGGGGCCGAAAGCTCCGCCGCCGCGGTGATCGCGTCCAGCACCTGCTGCACGATGCCGGCCGGCACTACCGTGAGCACCACTTCCTTCTCCGGCTCGATCTTGATGCCGAACACGCGCTGCTGCTCGTTGCGGCCGATGCCGCGCCCGAACAGCACCGTGCCGCCGTGCGCGCCCGCGTTCATGCTCGACTCCAGCACCGTGTCGCCCCAGCCCTTGCGCACGATGCTGACGATCAGGCGTGGATTCTCCATGGTCATGCCCCTTGCTTTCCGCTTTTCCAGCGCACCATCACCCCGACCGCCATCACCGACATGATGGGGGCCAGGGCGATCAGCGCCACCAGGCCGAAGCCGTTGACGAGAGGATCGGCGGCGCCGCTCGAGGAGGAGGCCCCGAGCGCCATCGCCAACAGGAACGAGTTCGCCAGCGGACCCGTGGCCACACCACCCGCATCGGCCGCCACCGGCACGAAATCCCTGCTGCTGAAGGCCATCAACAGCAGCACGATGGCGTAGCCCGGCACCAGCAGGTACAGCAGGTCGAGCCCCCAGGCGATGCGCAGCATGCCGATGCCCACCCACACCGCCACGCCCACCGCGATGGTGACCACCACCAGCTTCGCCGGGATGGAGCCGTTGGAGGCCCCGTCGACCTGGTCGGCCAGCACGCGCACGGCCGGCTCGCCCCAGGCCGTCACGAAGCCGAGCACGGCGCCCGCGCACACCATCAGCCACGTCCGGTCCAGCGCGCCCAGCGCCTCTCCCACCGCGCGCCCGAAGGGCAGGAAGGCCAGCGCCACCCCGGTGAGGAACAGGAACAGGCCCGCCGCCGCGATCAGCGTGCCCTTCAGCACCGTGGCCACCTCGCGCAGCGGCAGCTTCAAGAGGAACACCTGGAAGACCAGGAACAGCACCACCAGCGGCGAGATCGCGGTGAGCACGCTCACCGCCACGCCGAACACTTCGGCCAGCCAGTCCATGATCATGACCTGAGGATGCCCACGACCAGGATGATGAGCATCGGCCCCACCGAGGCGAAGCCGACCACGCCGAAGCCGTCGGAAACGGCCGAGCGTCCCCCCAGCACCGAGCTCACGCCCAGCGCCAGCGCGATGATCACCGGCCCGGACAGCACGCCGGTGGTCACGCTGCCGCCGTCAAAGGCCAGCGACACCAGCTCGCGCGGCGCGAACAGCGCCAGCACGATGGCGATCGCGTAGCCCGCCGCCAGCATGCCGCGCATCGACCAGCCCAGCACGATGCGCGCCGTCGCCAGCGCCGCCAGCACGCCCACGCCCAGCGCGATCGCATGGATGGTGCTGCTGGAGGAGATGGCGCCCCGGGAGGCGTGCTCGACCTGGTCCGCCAGCACCAGCACGTCGGGCTCGGGCACCGTGGTCGCAAAGCCGATCGAGAACGCCACCACCAGGATCAGCGCCAGCGAGCGCCGCTTGGGCAGCTCCGCGCCCACGTAGCGGCCCATCGGCACGATGCCCACTTCGATGCCGACGAACAGCAGTATCATGCCGGCCACCGCCAGCAGCGAACCGAAGAGGAACTGCAGGAAGAGGCCCGGCGGCGCATGCACCACGGTGAACTGCAGCACGCAGATGGAGCCGATCAGCGGCGCCACGGCCTGGAGGACTTCGTAGAGCTTCTCGCGCAGCGGCGGAATGATGGAACACCCTCAGAGCGTTGGCGGAAGGGGTGGGATTCGAACCCACGGTGGGCGTGAACCCACGGTAGTTTTCAAGACTACTGCCTTAAACCGCTCGGCCACCCTTCCGGATCGCGCGATTCTAGCAGGCGATGGCCGGAGGGTGACGCCGGACGTGGAAATCACGGCCAATGCACGCCGTGCCTGCAATCCCTTGCGAGGCGCCGCTTTCCTGTTCCAGGTCAGTCCAGCCGCTTGTGGAACCTCAGGATGGCCGCCGTCATCATCACGGCGATGAACGCCGCCAGCGCCAGCACGTCCTGCCACAGCTCCAGCAGGTCCGCCCCGCGCAGCATGACGCCGCGGACCAGCCTCAGGAAGTGCGTCAGCGGCAGCACCTCGGCCAGCCACTGCGCCGCGCGGGGCATGCCATCGAACGGGAACATGAAGCCGGACAGCAGGATGGAGGGCAGGAACACGAAGAAGGTCATCTGCATGGCCTGGAACTGCGACTGCGCGCGCGTGGAGATCAGGAGCCCGAGCGCGAGGTTGGCGATGATCAGCAGCATCGCGGCGCCGTAGACGTCGGCCAGGCTCCCGGCAATCGGCACGCCGAACAGCCACCTGCCCAGCAGCAGCACCACCGAGGTCTGCAGCAGGCCGATCAGCACGTACGGCGCGATCTTGCCCACCATCAGCTCGGTGCGGCTCACGGGCGTGGCGATCAGCAGCTCCATGTTGCCGCGCTCCCGCTCGCGCACGATGGCCACTGCGGTGAACAGCACCATGGTCATGGTGAGGATCACGCCAACCAGGCCGGGCACGATGAACAGCGCCGAGCGGCGCTGCGGATTGAAGAAGCTGACTACACCCACCTGCCCGGTGCGGCGCGCGCCGGGCGCCGAAGAGTCGAGCGGCACCTGCGCCAGCTGCGCCGCGGCCGCCTGCACCGTGGTGTCGCTGCCGTCCACCAGCACCTGCACGGCCTCGCGCCCCTCGAAGCGCCGCGCCTCGAAGTCTTGCGGCACCACCACGCCGATGCTGATGCGCCCACGGCGCAGCGCGTCGACCACTTCCTGCGGCGTGCCGGCCGCCAGCGCGGGGGTGATCACGCCAGTGGCCAGCATGTCCATCACCAGCGCGCGCGAGGCCTGGGTGCCGGCCTCGTCGGCGATGCCCGCAGGAAGGCCGCGCAGGTTCATGTTGATGGCGTAGCCGAACAGCACCAGCTGCATGACCGGCACGCCGAGGATCATCGCCAGCGTGATGCGGTCGCGGCGCAGCTGCCGCACTTCCTTGATCATCACGGCCAGGAAGCGGCGCCAGCTCATGCGGCCTCCCGGTCCCGCGCAGCGCCTTGCCCGCGCGTGGCCGCGACAAACACGTCCTCGAGGTTGGGCACGGCGGCCTCGGCGCGGGCGGCGATGCCGGCGCGTTCGAGCTCATCGCGGGCCGGCTCCAGCGTGGCGGGAGCGCCATCGGTCAGCACGCGCAGCGCATTGCCGATCTGCGCCACGCTGAGCACGCCGGCCACGCCGGTCAGCACCTGCTGCGCGCGGCGCGGCGCGTCGGCGACCACCCTCAGGCTGCGCCCGGCCAGCGCGGCCGTGAGGTCCGCGGGCGTGCCGTCGGCCACCAGCCGGCCGCGATCCAGGATGGCGATGCGGTGGCAGCGCTCGGCCTCGTCCATGTAGTGCGTGGAAACCAGCAGGGTGATGCCCGCGTCGGCGAGGTCGAACAGCTTCTCCCAGAAGCTGCGGCGCGACTCCGGGTCCACCGCGCTGGTGGGCTCGTCCAGCAGCAGCAGTTCCGGGCGGTGGATCACCGCGCCCGCCAGCGCGAGGCGCTGCTTCTGCCCGCCGCTCAACGTGCCGGCGAGCTGCCGCTGGCGGTCGGCGAAGGCGTACTCGACCAGCAGCTCCTCGACGCGGCGGCGGCCGTCGGCGCGCGGAAGTCCCTGCACCGAGGCGAGGAAGTCCAGGTTCTCGCGCACCGACAGGTCCTCGAACAGCGAGAACTTCTGCGTCATGTAGCCGATGCGCCGCCGCAGCGCCTCGGCCTCGCGCGGCACCGACAGTCCCAGCACCTCGATCTCGCCGGCATCGGGCATGAGCAGCCCGCAGAGCATGCGGATGGTGGTGGACTTGCCCGAGCCATTGGGCCCGAGGAAGCCGTACACGTGGCCGCGCGGCACGTCGAGGTCGATGCGGTCCACCGCGGTCAGCGCACCGAAGCGCCGGGTCAGGCCGCGGGCGCGGATGGCATTCATGGCCGGAAGGTCACCGACAGCGGCAGGCCCGCCGGAAGCTGCGCGGCATCGGCACCGAGCTGGATCTCGGCGAGGTAGGACAGGCGCGAGGCATCCTGCCCGGTGAGCGCGTAGTACGGTGTGAACAGCGGCTCGCTGCGGATCATGCGCACGGTGCCGGCGAACTCGCCTTCCACGCCCTCGACACGCACCGTGGCCGCATCGCCCACCGCCACTTGCGCCCGCAATGCCTGCGGGACATACACGCGCGCATGCGGCGCCTCGCCCACCAGCAGCGTCACCAGCGGCGCGCCCACCGGCGGCTGGTCGCCGACGCGATACGGCAGGCTGTCGACCAGGCCGTCGCGCGGCGCGGTGAGGGTCAGCTTGTCCAGCGTCAGGCGCAGCGCGGCCACCTGCGCGGCGGCGGCCTTCGCGGCAGCTTCGCCCTGCGCGAGCTGCTCGGTGCGCGTGCCCCGCTCCAGCTCCAGCAGCGCCTGCTGCGCAGCGCGCACCCCGGCAGCAGCCGCGTCGGCGGCGGCGCGGGGCGGGCCACCCCGGCCCGGGCGATGGGCCTGGGCGGGGGCAGGGGCGGGACCCGCCCGAACTGGCGCCTGGCTTTTTTACAAATCTC